>NZ_JARVCN010000469.1:0-2101 GCF_038442745.1 Crocosphaera sp. Alani8 | reverse complement strand
TATCATTTTAAACAGATTTTTTCCAGGCTTTTTTCTAACATTCAACATTTCTGATAACTAAGTTTTATCCCCTCAATTCCATTAATAATAAATGCTTGTTTCCATTTACTAATGAAACCGGAACAAACTTGTAAAATATCCATAATTTCCCGGTGTGTGTGGCCCCTCAATGTCATCCTAACAGCAATGGCTCGTTTTAACTCTCTGGGGTCAGGATTTGAGGAGATAAACCCATTTAATTCTTCCATTTTAGTCTAGATTTACTATTCTTTCATTTTCTCACACCTCATTCCTGATTGCTATATGTTTGCATAGACAACAATATATACAAGAGAAAAGTTTAACAAACTATCTCTAACTTAATTGCTATTACAAAATTCTTGCTTAGCCTAAAAATATCTCCGAATCCATTTAATATCTAAGCAATTGCTAATCTTTTAATTATAAGCCTAACAAAACATAGATGAATCTTAGTGTTAGCATTAGCTAAAGTTCTTTCAAAATTTTTAACTAAACTTTTACATCTTTCCATACTCGAATTACTTCTTTCTATTACCCATCTGACCTTAACAGGGACAAAACCTGTTTTCCCTTGTTTTTCTTTTTCCGTTTTTGAAGGTTTAGCAGAAAGTTCAAATTGAATTTTTTTCATGATTTCTGGATAGATTTTTTCTAACTCTTCTTGGATTTTCTGAGGATGATAACCGTTATCGATTAAGATAGTTGTTTTGGGCAATTCACCTGGTTTCAACTTAAAATAATCAATGTTAATAGTTAACATTTCTATTAATCCTTGGTCATCAGAAATGTTAGCTTTGGTACAGTAAGTAAAAAAGCGGATGCGACCCCGCTGAGGTTCCCTCAGCAAGGGAACGCGCACCAAGAAGGAAATCCTAAACTATCTACAGCTAAGTGTCTTTTAATCCCGTTTGTGGCTTTGTAAAAACAAAACCCCCTTGACTTACTCCCTGCATTACAAGTATTTTTTACAGCTTGTGAATCAATAAGTATTAATGTTGTCCATTCTGGTTTTTTATTGATTTTCTCTCTAAGTTGACCATGTAATATTTTCATTATTTCTTCGATTACCCCTTCAACTCTCCACTGTTTGTAATGCCAATAAACTGTAGAGTAAGGAGGAAAATCTTTGGGTAAGTCACCCCAATTACAACCATTTTTAAGTTGATAAAAGATCCCATCTAATATTTCTCTTTTTGTCCAAGTTGGAGGTTTTGTTTTTTTTTCTTGGGTAATAAAGGCTCTATAATCTCCCACTCTCGATCAGTCAAACTACTTGAATAAGTCATTTTTACGTATCTTTTTTCGGTAGTCCCTACAAAGGAGTGCAGGTGTCACTATTAACCATTTTTGGGAATAGGAACTACCAGTAGATATCGCCAATTTAATTGAGCCGTAGTCAATCCCATTTTCATACCTGGGGTAACTTCTTTATATCTTTTTTTGAACTTGATTTTTTCTCCTGTTAAGTCAATTTGTAAACTGCGATGAAATTGACAGTAATTGTAATCAAATAAGTTCAGCCAAAGACTGCGCTCTAAGTTGTTTTTATTTTTACAGTAACCGAGAGTTTTTCTATGTAGATAAGAAATTCTTTGTCTTAATGTTAAATTCAACCTTTCAATATAAGAGGTATTTTGAGTCCCCAGAGGGAAATCTTCTTCTGTCCCTTTTACCCAACATTTCTTAACAGTCTTCAACCTCCTTTTAAATCTTTTTTTGACAATTTGTAAATAGACATAATCTGATTCATCTAGTTGCTTTTCTAACGCATTTTTGTAAGCAGCTAATTTGTCTGTCGTTATTTTTAAAACTTTTCCTTTTGTCCTTTTCCACCAAGCTTTCCAGCCCTTGACTAAACGATTTGCTGTATGATTTGTCCTTGAGCCTAACTCAAAATTAACCCAAAACTTGTTATTGGCTTCTAATGTAATAAAGACCCAAAGTTGCTTTTTCTTCTTTTTCAAATAAGACCATAATTCATCCATTTGTAGATAGAGAAGATTCAAGGCAATCCCCAAGCACACAAATTCCAGAAATGTTGAATGTCTTTAGAAAACTTTACATATCAAATTAGACTAAC
>NZ_JARVCN010000468.1:0-2107 GCF_038442745.1 Crocosphaera sp. Alani8 | reverse complement strand
CTCTATAAAAAACCCCATCTTCATTCTCATAAATCATTCCTGATTGCTATAGGTTCGGTAGAACCCAAAGTATCTCAAAGATTCATTGGGATTGAAAGTTAAACGTAATGGAGAATTTTGTTATGAATATGACTCAATTGGTTCGATGTCCTAACTGTGGTAATTATGCTCAACGTCATTACTTTAGGAGTGAAGAAATTATGGGGGAAGTTTGTGGTAACCGTCAAGTTATTCAAACTGAATGTTCAAGTTGTGATTATTTAATGGTTATATTTTCTGATAATGGTCAAGTGATTGAAACATCTTCACTGGGAATGGCCACAACAATTCATTCAAAAAATAGACAAAACTTGACCCCTCAAGTTGAAAAAGCCATCCTGGCTTAAGATAACTGTTTCTTCAATAATGAACAATAATTATCGATTTGTTAATCTAGAAAAAAGTAGAGTTAAATTAGTTGAGTTATGGAATCAGAACTTGATAAAGAAATGTTAAAGGAGGTAGGGGTTAAGATGATTCAGAAAACTATTAACCAATTAGTGATCACTACCCTATTAATTCTATGGGGAATCTTCGGACAAAGTCTCTGTTCTTTAGCCAAGGAGCCGATGTGGAGTCAACTCCCCAATGGACAAGATTCATCTCCGGCCACAGAAGGGGAAAATCAATTAGAGGGAATTCATAATCAGCAATGGCAATGGCAGGTTGAACCTGAAGATAGGACTGACAAAGAGTCCATTGAGGAGGAATATCCCCTAGATGTCAATTCCAATAATAGTGTTCCCTCTGTGAACCCCATGACTGAAGAACAAGAGTGGGAAGATAGTAACACAGGAGATCCAGTACCAACTGGTGGGACAGTTCCCCTTGTAGAATTTTAAGTTTAAGCTGAAAGTATGCTCAAAGCAGGGAATAATGACAGTGAATTTATTCAAGAACATAAAAGGATCTCGACAAGCGTTTCGTATTGGAGTTTCATTATTACTAATGCTTTTAGGGTTAAATTTAATAACTTTGAAAGCGTGGGCTCAGATGGAGGGGAATAGTTCCGAAGAGTTTTTTGAGCAGGGTTCTCAAGAAACTGAACAAGAGATTGAGACTTTAGAAAACCAACAACCTCATCAATCAACGGAGGAACGAGAAGAACAAAATCTAGTTCACCCTATCTTAAGAGAGCCAAATACCCCATCATTAGAAACAGATGAGCTAAGAGAATCTGGAGTTATACAGACTAATCCCAACCCTGATGGATTGGGAGAATTAGACTGGCAGGAGTAGGCTTGGTAGTGAAATCTCTCTTCTATTATCTCTATCCCACTTTTTTTGAGGCACTACCTATTTAGGTTCCATACCTTTGTCTTAATTCAGTTCTAAGATGAGAATGATCGCCCATAAGATGAACTAACGGGCCATGTTCAGCCATTTCTACCATACTTACAGCAGCCACCCCCATTCCAATGCGATCGCGGAAACGACCAATATCAATTCCCAACAGAGAACATAAGATAATGCGGATAGTTGCTTTATGGGAGACAACTAAAATATTACCTGTGTGGTATTTTTCTTCAATTTCTGCAAGAACTTCTGAACTACGGCGAGCGATATCGATCCCTTTTTCTCCTCCGTTGGGACTATTCCAACCTGGGTCGGCTAACCAGCGTATATACTCGTCATGAAACTCTAGGTTAATTTGAGCAGGGGTTTTTCCTTCCCATTCTCCATAATAAATTTCTTTGAGACCATCACGAAGTTCCATGGGGAAATCTAGTAGATCGCATAACGGTTTAGCAGTAGCAATCGTCCGTTTCAAGGGACTACAATAAACAGCTTTCCACTCCATATCTTGGTAGATTTGAGCAAAATCTTCTGCCATTTGTACTCCAGATGGAGTCAATTCAATATCTAATCTTCCACAGTCAGGGCAAACGCATCTAAAATGTAGGCAGAATTAAGTTATAATGTGTTCAAGATTTCAAATTACCAGGTAATTTGAAAAACCTACCTAAAATCTTCTACCAAAAGAAAAAAGTCTGCTTAATAAAACCATTTAGAAAAAAAATGAGCAACATAACTGCTAATCTCAAACCAAGATTGTTTTGAGAATCTA
>NZ_JARVCN010000467.1:0-19401 GCF_038442745.1 Crocosphaera sp. Alani8 | reverse complement strand
TTTTAAACAGATTTTTTCCAGGCTTTTTTCTAACATTCAACATTTCTGCATTTATGGTCACTCATGATGTAGATGAAGCAATATTTCTAAGTCATAAAATTATTCTATTATCTCCTCGGCCTGCGTTAACACGAAAACAAATTTATGTACAATTAAGTAAACCCAGGAGTCGAACTCAAAAAGAGTTTTTAGAGATTCGTTCTGATATAATGAAAGATTTTTATGGTTAATTTAAGAATTAAAATATAAGTCTTATAGTAAGCTTTTACAAAATATATAAGGGTCTATTATTGTCGATTATAAAAATAAACATTTTGTAAAAGATAGGAAGTTAATATCTGCTTATTTTGCCAGACACGGAAAAAATCTATGTATGATTAAATAAAGGCTGGCACGTAAACTCAGAATAAACTTTTTTTATACATTTGCTCCGATATCATTAAAAAAATTATGGCTGATTTAACAATTCACGGTTTCAACAACAATGACTCTCAATTCGAAATTTTTTATGATCTAGGGAAGCAAGTGAGTGATGTTATAGGCGTCATGGTTTCACCTCCTGAGAATGTTCAAAATGATGATAACCATTGGGTTCAGACAAAGAACGAAGATCTTGAAATTATTGGTTTAGGTTTTAAGTTAAGTCCTAGAGTAGATAAGGGTATTGATGAACGTTTTTATTTTACTAATCAAAATGAATTTAAGAAGTGGGAGAAAGAAGAGCATAGAGATGATTTGGAAGAAATGGATAAGCGAGATAAAAAACTTGAGGAAAACTTGAAAAAACTGAACGAACAATTTTACCAGTTAATCAAAATATTGCGAGAAAAATATAAGTTTAAGACTTCACTTATTGAAATCTCTCTCTTCGATCCCGAAGATACTAGTTCTACCCTTTTTTATACATTTATATTTGCACCTCACAAAGAGTTAATTGCTGACTATATGAGAGAACTGAGAAACAACACTCTCGGGAGTAAAAATCCTTCCAGGGGACAAATACTTTCCAATGCTAGTCTATATGATTTTCCTCTAGTTCACCTTGACTATAAAGCAAGTTTTTCCTCTCCTGAACTTGATACAAATGGCGATGAGGATATATACTGTCTTATCAGGATCGGAACAATATATGAAGTTGCTCCGGAAAATAACATTGATAGTCGAAGAAATAATGAGTCTGCCTCAACCGAAACAGGTAATCTTCGAAAGTACATAGGTAATTTTTGGCTAGAACTTCCTGAGAAGGTCTTTGTAAAAGCCGAGAAAAAATATAGTCATATCAATACTATAATTGATGTCAATATTGCCTTGCTCATTCCTGTTTTACGACCGTCTGGTCGAGGTAACGAAAATCAGAAAGCACTGCAGGGTGGGGGAGCATTTTTTTATGGTGAGTTTGACGAAGCATTAGGTAACAAAAATAATTCTATTAAGGACCTCGGACTATGGATAAAAAACCAGTTAGACGTAGCTACCATGAAACAAAGCAATACTAAAGCATCTGTACAAAGGGCCCAATATGATTCAATGGCATCGATTTTGCACTATATTCCCTATGCCTTTTCTGAATCAGTCAAACAACTCACAAAATATCAAAAGACTCACCCAGATTTTGAAATACCAATTGCTCTTTATGTTGTCGCAGTTGAAACTGCTTTGTATGCTCGATTATCAGACGATAGAGAAGAATTAAAAAAATTCATTTTTTGGCTACCTATTGAAGATATCTTAAAGGAAAAAGGACTAGGAAGAGAATTTTTTGATGAACTCAGTAATGAGAGAGGAATGTCTAGATGTTTAACAGAATATAGCTTATCAACTCACTCAAACCCTATTTTTAGTAAACAGCTTAAAAAACCCAAAGTAGTTGTAAAGGGACATATGTCTTTTGGTGAACTGGGTTTAACTGATGATATTAAAGTTAGGGTTTTTATTGCCTTGTTAATTATCCTTCTTAAAGAAAGTCTTGAATCGACAGAACGTTATCTTAGTTGTGTCAATGATGTAAATAATCAACAGGTTGAAGTAACAATCCAAAAAAAACTGGTAGTTATTACCTACCCAAAATCAGAACGTATGAATTGGGGAGCAATAGAAGGTTATGAAATAAAAGACCAAGCTATCAGTTTATTCAAAAAATTTCTAATTTCTGAGGTAGAAGTTTGTGAGATTTATTCTCCAAATGAAACAGCATCTTGGGAGTTAAGGATAAAGTAAATTAAAATTATGTTATCCATCAATAATACAATTTTTTCTGGAACCTCATAATATATATTTTCTTCTTACCTATTTCCTAAAATTACAAATATTATTATTCATTATTACAAAATATGTTTTGATTGCTAAAGCTTATCTTATGCTAGGAAAATATGCAAAATATTTATACAATAAACATTATGAGACTAAATTTAATTTTTGTCAGTGATGATCCACCAAATCAAATAAATGAGACTCTAATCAGGACTTTTGAACAAGTATGCTCAGAGAATAATATTGATTTTACTCAAGCTACAATTGCCGAAGCTAAAAAATTGATGAACAGTTCCCATGGTAATACAATGGAAACATTATTTGTGATTCAGGTTCCAGAAGTTTGTTCAGAAGATGAGCTACATGAGGGTTATTTTTTAGCTGAAGAATTAAACATTCCACCTCGAAGAAGAAAATTTTATACACAAGGTCAACCTCAGCTAGAGGACATTAAGAATAACCACGGCTTAGAATTATCCTTAAGCGAATATATTTCTCCTCATCTATCTCCTGAAATCGATAAAGTTCACTTACAACAATGGATTAATTACGCATTGGCTGTACTAGAGAGGGAGAAAGCACTAATCCAGAAAGAGAAAGCACTAAGTGTTGGTCAGTCTTTACGGCATACTCTGGGTACGTCACTGAAAGCTGGCATGAAGAAATTAGAAAAGTATAAGGAAAAACATGAAGACTTCCAAATACCAATCTCTTTAAACTTTATTGCTTGGCAAGCATTACTAGTTTCAGGTGAATTGAATTCTGATGAAATGAATCGTTTCTTTTCCCGCTTACCTGGTCAAGAGAATCTTAGTGAAAACGGTTTTTCTGAGGAAATTGTTGAGCTATTAACTGGAGAAAATTGCCTTGCCAGGGATTTAGCTGAGGCAAGATTAGCTAACGATGGTATTTTCCCTAAACAGTTAAAATCGTTACGTGTACAAACAAGCGGAAATATCTCTGCTGAATATTTGGGTTTGTGTTCAGAGATCCAAATTGGTGTATTTATAGCTATTTTAGTGTTTCTACTAAAAGATGCAATAGAACATACACAGCGATACTTAATTAATAATTCTAATTCTGCAAAGCAAAATCTAAGGAACACTATAGAGGTTTATGTTAAAAATAATAGTAAAATTTATGTTAAAAACCCTTGTTTAGATGATGTGCAACCATTGACTGAACAAAGTAATCAAAAAAAGACACTAGACATTTTAACTCCCCATTTAGAACCAATTTGGCGAGTTCAAAATCCAAAGATTCAAGATGGTTCTTGGATTCGATGTTTAGCAAAGGAGAATTAACAATGGAAGAATTTATTTACTGGCTAGTTCCCTATGAAAATGAACTGTTGAGAATTGTCTGGGTAGATGATACTTTTTTTCCACCCGATAACCCTCCTCAAGATATCACGGTAAAAAGAAACCGAAATAATATTCCTAATATTGGAAAAGTCTGGCTTGATAACTTTTTAGATGATTATCAAGATGATGATCCAGATGATTTACCAGATGCATTACCCAATCAAGCAAAGTGGTTATTGCTCAAGAAAAATATGTGTCAAGAGAAAAATATTGGCTTTGGGGTAACTAGCTTTAAATATGGTGAGGAACATATTGATGAGTTGAATACGGACAAAACCTTGTTTCTCATTGATGCGCAAAACATCAATGTTCTAAGTTCTCTAAATTCTGAACTATATGGATACCAGTTTGTTAAAAATAACCAACTTCCAAGAGAGCGAGTTATGTATTATACTCGCAATAGTGACAAGTTGGATATTAAGGGAATTAGAAAACAGAAATTTCCTGATATAAAAGATCAAGATTTCATCATTCCCAGTTCTGATAATACAAAAAGCCTAGAATCATGGGTTGATTCTTTTCTAAAAGGGTAGGTCAATGAATTATGTAACAAGATATTTATTGGGTAGTTTCCCCCGAAAATAAACCGTTGAGAATTATCTGGGTAGATGATGCTTTCTTTCCCCCCGATAATCTCACTCAAGACATCAAGGTAAACAGAAACCGAAACAATGTTCCCAACATCGGAAAAGTCTGGATTGATAACTTTTTAGATAATTATCAAGATGATGATCCAGATGATTTACCAGATACATTACCTGTTCAGGGAAAGTGGTTATTGGCTAATAAAAAGATTTGTGAACAGAAAAAAAATGGTTTTGGTGTAACTAGTTTTGAATTTTGTGAGCAACATATTAATGAGTTGAATACAGAAGAAACATTGTTTTTGATTGATGTGCAAAATTTGAATGCTTTAGGTGTTCAAAATCCAAACCTATATGGATATAAATGGGTTAAAAACAATCAACTTCCAACAGACCGGGTAAAATACTATACCCGATATCCAACTAGTCAAGTACAGGCTCGAAGACTTTATTTTCTAGATATATCCTATGAAGGTTATATAATACCTGATACCGATACAAAACAGTTAGAGCAATGGATTGATTCTTTTCTATAAAAGGAGGTAAATTAATGATGGAAGAATATATTTACTGGGTAGTTTCCCCTGAAAATAAACCGTTGAGAATTATCTGGGTAGATGATGCTTTCTTTCCACCCGATGATCTTTCTCAAGACATCATGCCAAACAGAAACCGAAATAATATCCCTAATATCGGAAAAGTCTGGATTGATAACTTTTTAGATAATTATCAAGATGATGATCCAGACGATTTACCAGATAGATTACCTGTTCAGGGAAAGTGGTTATTAGCAAATAAAAACGCTTGTGAACCGAAAAGTTTCGCTTTTGCAGTCACAAGCTTTGAATTTTGTGATGAACATATTGACGATTTGAATACAGAAGACACATTGTTTTTGATTGATGTCCAAAATTTGAATGCCTCAGGAAATAATCAAGATAAAGAACTTTATGGATATAAGTTTGTTAAAAACAACAAAATTCCAAAAGAACGAATAAGGTACTATACTCGACATCCAAACTCGATAGGGCAAGCCCGAAAACTATATTTTCCAGATATATCTGATGAAGATTATATAATACCGAGTGTGGATACCGAAAAAATAGAGCAATGGCTTGATTCTCATAGCAATATAGAACTATTGCCGGCTCTTTTCATTCTTTGTGAAGGTTATCTTATAATTCATGCTCAATTTTTATTAGATTTGGAAGTGATTTCTCAGGATTATGAAGAGATTGCTTCGGCACTTGAACGAAGGCAATGGAAACGTAATTTTGTTCAGGAAAATGGAGAATCTTGGGGACTGATGAACTTAGGTAGTAAAATGGAAGAGGTTAAAAAGACAAGATGGTGGCTTACAGTTTTGGGTGATAAAGAAAAGTTATCTAGTTCCTTAACAGAAGAGTGGCAAATTGTCGATAGAAACTCTGATTCTTTACCAAAAGACTTAGAACTATTGATTAATATGATAGCTTATCAAGATGAGATTCAGTATCCTAAAATAGTGTGTAAAGCTTATGAGGCGATCGCTCAGAAATTGGAGGGAATGAATAAACAGTGAACCCCGAAATTATACTAGCACTTCAAGACTGTCCAAAAAGTATGGCCATAGCAACCGTTCTTTCAACCTTCTTAGGATGTCAGTCTAGGTTTATCAGCCATTCCGAGATAAGACAGGGTTTAAACGCCCCACAGCAGTCATTAGCTGTGTTAGCTCAAAACGAAGTCGACACCCTAGTCCAACTTCGTCGCACAGATTTTCCTGGTCCAGTTATAATTCTATCTTCTGAACCGCTTGATTCTCTAAGAGATCAACACCCAATTCTGCACCAAGGTAGTGACGCTTCTAGAGTTTGGGAAATTAACATACCTTTATCAAAATTACTCGACACAGTTAAGGAAATTTACCCTTTAGGAGATAATTTTCTAGAAGAGGTACAAGAAAACTTACCGAATATCTGAAATTATTTGTTAGTTATAAAAATATGGATAAACAAGAGATTAAAAAGTCTTTAGATGATGTTCTTCCCAGTACAATCGGTGCATTGGTGGGGGCTTTACCTGGATTAGTCTGGGGTCCACCAGGTGCTATTATTGGAGCTATTATAGGTGGGGCTATTCCCCCAATTTTGAAGGTTTTGATTGAGGGCATAATAAAAGGAAATGAAGTTTTAATTGTAGATCACGACTCAGACTGGAGAAATACACACACAATGGAATTCAACAAAGCGGGATTTGAATGTCACTCTACCCCTTATGCTCGAGAAGCTCTTGACATTTTTAAAGAACATAAACGTATCCGATTTGTAATGACTGAGCAAATTTTGTTTGAACCATATACCAATGATCAAACACGCCAAAATTATAACGGACTGGATGTAGCTACAAAGATTTATACTTATGCAAACGAGAATGGAAGAACTGTTCGAAATTGTTTCATTACTGACGCAGCTGATCAAATGGTGGATGGTAGATATCTTCTTGATCTAGAAAAAAAAGCTGAACTATTTAAGAGAGATGGTGTTATTAATGAATTTTACTCGAAAGGTGAAATTAACAACGAAGGAAGAAGAGGTTATCATAACATTATTAGATATATGAAAAAGAATTAATTATTTATCTTTAAGAAATTGAGCAATCTTTTTTACAGCGATTTCTAGAATATCAGGATCATGAACTAAAGCAAATCTAACATAACCTTCCCCTTGTTTCCCAAACCCTGCACCTGGGGATGCTGCAACCCCTGTGCCTGCTACTAACTCAGTACAAAACTCAACAGATTTATTTTCCCAAGGTTCGGGTAATTTTGCCCAGACATACATAGTTGCTTGAGGGGGTGTAACTTGCCAACCGATGTTATTGAGAGCATTAATGAAGGTATCTCGTCGGATTTCAAGACGAGTTACTGTTTTTTCAACTGTTGTTTGATTGCCCGTTAAAGCAGCGATCGCACCGTTTAAAATGCCTTGATACTGATTAAAATCCACCACTGCTTTTACCCGTCTTAAAGCTTGGATAATTTCCCTATTACCGATGGCATAACCAATCCTAAACCCTCCCATATTATAGGACTTAGAAAGGGTAAAAAACTCAATAGAAATCGATTTTGTGGGATCAGCCTGTAAAATAGAAGGAGGCTGACTCATACCCTCAAAAACAATATCTACATAGGGAAAATCATGAACCAAAACTAATTCATGTTCCCGACAAAAAGTTACTGCTTCTTGGAAAAAAGATAAAGAGGCAGTTGCCGTGGTAGGGTTGTGGGGATAGCTCAAAACCATTAATCTAGCTTTAGCCAAGATTTGAGAGGGAATATCCTCAAACACAGGTAAAAAGCCATTTTCAGCCAACAATGGCATAGGATAAATTTCACCCCCCGCCAAATAGACACCCCCTGCATGGGAGGGATAACCTGGATCCAGTAAGAGGGCAAAATCCCCTGGATCGAGCAAAGCGAGAGGTAAATGAGCTGTTCCTTCCTGGGAACCGATGAGGGTTAAAACTTCGGTGTGAGGATCTACTTCCACCCCAAAACGCTCAGTGTACCATTGAGCTACGGTTTTTCGGAAGTTCAGGGTTCCATGATGTAGTAGGTAACCGTGAGTAGTGGTATCTTCGAGAGAAGCAGTGATTTCTGCGATCGCTTCTGGATCTGCTGGTAAATCAGATGATCCCAGAGATAAATCAATAATAGTTTTGCCGTTGCTGATAGCTTGAGACTTTGCCCTGTCCATATCAGCAAAGACATTTTTTTCTAAAGCTTGAATACGCTTAGCGAAGTGCATGGTGAATGTGTGAGTGAGATGATGGGGGAGCAAGGGGAAAGGGGGAGCAGGGGGAGCAAAATATTAATATTGCTTCTATTCTCCCCACACTTCCCACACTCCCCACCCCATAACAACGGGGGTTAGCTTGATTTTCCAGCTAAGGTACGGCGTTTCATCACCATTTCGTAAGCTTCGATGGTGTCCCCTTCTTGCCAGTCGCTGAATTTATCGATACCGATACCACACTCATAACCGGAGTTAACTTCTCGCACGTCTTCTTTTATCCGTTTGAGGGAATCGAGATTTCCTTTGTAAACCACTTTGTTACCTCTGAGGACACGAACGTAACGATTACGAATCACTTTACCCGATTGTACATAACAGCCAGCCACTGCACCACGACCAACGGGGAAAACAGCCCGAACTTCCGCTTGTCCCAGGGGAGATTCTACTTCTTCGGGTTCGAGTAATCCTTCCATCGCACCCTCGATGTCATCGAAGAGTTTGTAGATAATATCGTATTCACGAATATCTACCCCTTCGTGATCAGCTGCGCCCCTAGCACCACTAGCTAAGGTAGTATTGAAACCGATAATCACCGCTCCACTGGCTGCGGCTAAATCCACATCCGTTTCTGTTACTTCCCCAGGAGAGGCTAAGAGAACCCGTATTTGTACCTCGTCTTGGGGTAACTGTTCTAAGGAGCCAAGAATAGCCTCAACAGACCCTTGAACATCCGCTTTGAGGATAAGATTGAGTTCTTTTAACTCCCCTTCTTGAGCTTGAGCAGATAGACTACTCAAGGTGACACGACGGGAGGACATAGCTTGTTGGAGACGGCTTTGGCGTTGATTTTCAGCATTGGCCTCGGCCACGGTGCGAGCTTCTTTTTCACTGGGATAAACATCAAATTCATCCCCTGCAGCCGGGACGCTATTCAATCCCAAAATTTCCACAGCAAAGGAGGGGAAAGCCTCTTCCACCTTATTACCGCGATCGTCAATCATCGCCCTGATCTTACCAAAGACAGGCCCTGCAACGATGGCATCACCCACTCTCAGGGTTCCATTCTGTACCAGGAGTGTGGCCACAGGACCTCTGGTGCGATCTAGGTTCGCTTCGATAACTGTTCCTTTAGCGAGGCGATCGGGGTTAGCAACTAATTCTTCTACTTCTGAGACTAGAACCAGCATCTCTAATAAGCCATCGAGATTTTCCCCTTTCAAGGCACTCACTGGCACCATAATAGTGTCACCGCCCCATTCTTCAGGAACTAAGCTCAATTCTGAGAGTTCTTGTTTAATGCGATCGGGGTTGGATTCTGGTTTATCGATTTTGTTGATGGCAACCACAATGGGGACTTCCGCCGCTTGAGCGTGGCTAATAGCCTCTCTGGTTTGGGGTTGTACTCCATCGTCGGCCGCCACCACTAGAATGGCCATATCCGTCACTCTCGCCCCTCTAGCTCGCATAGCGGTAAAAGCCTCGTGACCTGGAGTGTCCAGGAAGACAATTTGTTGAGATTGTCCTTCGTGATCAATATCAACATGATATGCGCCGATATGCTGAGTAATGCCCCCTGCTTCTCCCTGAGCCACTTTGGTTTGACGAATGGAGTCGAGCAAGGTAGTTTTACCGTGGTCTACGTGACCCATAATCGTTACTACGGGCGGACGACGTTGTAGATTTTCTAAGTCTTGCTCGTCGAGCATTTCTGTGCTTTTAGTCGCAGCGGATTGAGCTTCGGGAATTTCTACCTCGATGCCAAAGGCTTCTGTGACCATTTTCGCTGTGTCTTGATCGAGGGTTTCAGTAATATTGACTGCAATACCTTTGGAGAAAAGATGTTTGATAATTTCCGTTTCTGCTAGGCGAAGCTCCTCCGAGAGTTCTCTCACTGTTAAGTTTCTCTCGAGGACAATTTTTTCGGGTTTTTGGGGTACTTCAACCCGTTCTCGGCGTTCTGTCCGATTCCTTTCGCTGGGACTGTCCGCCGTTTTGAGGGTTGGTTTTTTCGTTTTTTGAGGAGTGGCGACGGGTTTAGTTTGGGATTTGGGTTTGGGGGGGCGAGCGGTAGACAGACTCAAGCTCAAAGAGACTGGGTTAGCGTTGAGTTCATCTTCAAAATCGTCGTCGTCATCTTCGATAACTTGGAAACGACGTTTTGCCTTCCCTGAACCCTTTGCGTTCTTAGCCTTGGTTTCTTGCTCTTCCTCTTCTTCATCCCAGGTTTTGCGCTTGGAGGTACGAGGAGGTGCAGGGCGTTTTAATTGAGGCTTGGGCTTGAGGATGGTTTCGATGGTATCGTCGTTATCGTCTTCCTCTTCAAGAATAGTAGAAGGGGGTTTTACCGATGGAGCTACTAGGGTGGGGATTTTCTCTTCTTCTGCTTGAGGAGCAACAGGTTGTTTTAGGTCGGGTTTGCCTGTTTGGGGTTTCTTCAGATTTTTCGGGATAGTGGGTTTATCCGTTGATCCCTCTGGTTTGGAAACCGTTGGTTTTTGAGATTTATCTTTTGGTTTAGGTGGGGTGTTTTTGGTGGCTTTTTTAACAGGTTTAACCTTGTTTTTAGCTTCTGGAGATGGTCTATTCTTTACTGGTTTGGCGATGGGTTTTTGAGAAGTTTCGGAAACCTTTTTCGTAGGGGGTTTAAGTCTTTGGGGGGGTTCCAAGAGACTAGCGGAGGAGGCTTCTAATTTTTCTGGTGTTCTTTCTGAGGGGGGAGAGGGTTGGGATGGTAATGGGGGGGTCACTTGAGAAGATTCTGTTGCTATGGGGGCCACAGGTTTTGGTGGTGGATTTTGAGACACGGAGGGTTTAGGGGGAGCAGGGGGACGAGGAGACACGAGGTTAGACGATGGGGAGTCTGAGAGCTGAGAAGCAGGACGAGAATTGGTTTGTTTGTGATGAATGGCTAAAATTTGTTGTTTGTTGTCTGCTGATGCTTCTTCATCCTTCTGTGGATGGCTTCCTCGTTGCGCTCGATATTTGTCCACCATTCCTTTAATGCGATCTGCATCAGATTCGGTGATGGTGCTACTGTGACTTTTAACAGCAATGTTAAGCTGCCCGCAAATCTCTAAAATATCTTTGTTTTCTAATTCCAATTCCTTTGACAAATCGTAAATTCTGACTTTTGATGCGTTGTTCATCCACTATCCCCCTGACTAGGTTTTGGCTACTGTAAGTGTTTAAATCGCTGGTGAAAGCGACTGATATGCCCAAAGGTTGAGCTGTTGGTTTTAAGTTTAATAATCATGATGCAGAAAACAATGTTCTCTCCTATGCTAACGATAATAGTGGGGTTTACTTATAAATTTTTCCCGAAATTTCTTTGAGTGGGCTGCTTGTCTGGGAGAACTTGATGCAAACGGTCCCACAATTGTTGGTAGATGGTTTCGGGAATAGGGGCTTTCAGTCTTCGTCCTAAACGATTTTTTTTGTTGGCTAAGGTTAGACAGCTTTTTTTAGGACAAAGGTAGGCAGAGCGGCCCATACCCTGATCTAATTGTACCTGGCGAGACGGATAGACTCTTACAATTCGCCAAAATGCTTCTTTTGGAGCAACGCAACCGCAACTGACACAACGTCGATAATTGGGTTTCATATTGGTTGATCTTCTACATTTTCTACAGGGTAATCTTCATCAAAACCTTCGTTTTCAAGTGCTAACGGGGTTTCTTCTAGTTGATGTTCCTCCTCTTTGTAATCCTCTTCATCTCTGATTTCCTCTTCTAATTCTCTTTTTTCTACTTCTGCTTTATGAAGGAGAACGTCTTTGATATCTATTTTCCACCCGGTTAAACGAGCCGCTAAGCGAACATTTTGCCCTTCTTTTCCGATGGCTAAACTGAGTTGATCTTCAGCCACCAATACTAAAGCGTGTCTTTCTTCGGCGTTTAGTAGAACCACTTCGTCTACACGAGCTGGACTCAAAGCGTTGGCAATATAAGTAGATGGGTCCGGAGACCAACGAATAACGTCTATTTTTTCGCCCCTCAGTTCGTTAACCACCGCTTGAATGCGAGAACCCCTGGCACCGATACAAGCTCCCACCGGGTCCACATCTCTTTCCAGGGTATCTACAGCAATTTTGGTTCTCGGACCCACATAGCGAGAAGGAGGGTTGGCTTCTCTGGAAACGGCGACAATACGGACGATGTCCTCTTCTATTTCTGGGACTTCCACAGAAAACATATCCACCACCAAACCAGCCGCCCCGCGAGAAACTAATAATTGCGGTCCGCGATGAGAACCTTCTCGAACTTTTTTGAGCAATACTTTGAAAGAGGCATTGGCTCGATAGTTGTCGTTAGGGAGTTGCTCTCGTTTGGGTAAAATAGCCTCCACTTCTGGCTGCCCAAAGGCACTTTGAACCGCTACGATGATGTCTTGTCTTTCAAAACGTAATACTCTGGCACTGAGAACTGTGTCTTCTAGTTCGTGAAATTCTTCTTGAATCAGTTTACGTTGTTGATCCCGTAATTTTTGCAATAATACTTGTTTGGTTTGAATGGCGGCCATGCGACCAAAATCTTTTTGGTTAGGGGTGACATCTAATACCACTTCATCCCCTAGTTGGGCTTCTGGTGCTACTTCTAGCACTTCTTGTAAGGAAATATGATGGTCTATATTCTCCACTTCTTCAACAATTCTTTTGGTGGAAAGAATGCGAAACCCCTCTTCTTCTGTATCCAGTTCCACTTCAAAATTGTCAAAATATTCGTCATAAAATTGCTGACGATCTAAATTTTGAGAACGACGAAACCTTTCATAACCTTTGATCAGGGCTTCTTTTAAGGCTTCTTGAACCGATAGTTTTGGTAGATTATGCCTCTGGCTAATCTCTTCGATCATCTGGGTCAATCCGGGTAAACTCACTAATGACATCTTAAATAAAACCTCCTAATATTTTCCATTTTGTTTAGTCTGCTAGTTGCACTTGAGTAACAAGAGAACAAGGTATGGCGATCGCTCGTCCTTTACGATTGAGATAGATTGCCTTTTCGTCTCGTCCTTGTAATCTGCCCTGCCATTGTTTTTTGTCCATATACGGGGGGTTGGTGGTAACGTTGACCTCAAACCCTTTAAAAGCGATAAAATCTCGTTCGTTGCTTAAATAGCGGGAAATCCCAGGACTCGAAATTTCTAAGACATAAGCCCCAGGCATAATGGCTGTCTCATCTAGGATGGATTCTAAAGCACGACTGACCTGCTCGCAGTCGTTTAAGCTGGTATCGCTGGTGGGATTACGAATATCTACCCGTAAAACAGGGGGGCGTTTATTCGTTTGAAACACCACATCTACTATTTCTAACCCCATTTTTTGGGCAATGGGGGTGGCTAAATCGATAATTTGCGGAATCAAAGGATGAGTCATTGCTCAAACAATAAAAAAAGCGGGTTGTTGCCCCACTCCCTTTAAAATGTAAATCAATTGGGAATACGCGGTCATGTTGACCACATAAATGTGCTTCAGATAATTAGTTTAGCAAATCTTGTCTCACAAAAGTGGTTCTATTTCACGAGGTCAGAACTCAAAACTTATTACTTAGAAGTTGTTTGAACCTGAACTCGATGTGAGCAAATTTATACAGAATTTTTCAAATTATCTCGTAACAAAATACTCAACTCCGTTGCGAACTACGGTGGAGCCTCCCTCCTAAATCCTAACACCGAACTCCATCTGCTGAGGTACCACTGGTTGTTTACAAGTTCGTTTATATGTCTACAAATTGCTTCATATTGATTACAATTCTACAAATTTCTTGATTAAACTGCATCAATATCTCTTATCTAAACACATCATTAAGTATGCAAAGGATACCGATGATCATTTACATAATGGAGACAGTAAGAAGGTGTTGAGGAGTTCTAGCGTTTTTTAGTTAGTGGACCGATTATAACCCACTCTCAGTTACCTATGAACTTCCTAAAAATTTTTGTATTCTTGGCTTGTTTGATGATCACTCGTCCAACCTTAGCCCTCAGCCTACATCGATCATCAAGCTTCAATTTCGACAGTGGTTTCTCTTCTGGAGATTCATTAGTTATGGGTGGAGAAATCGGAGCTAGTACCATCGCCTCACCCGATCCTTTCGCTATTTCAGTGGGAGGAGACAATGAAGATTTTTTGTCTTCTGTTAATATTCCCATTGGTGGAGATGAGCCAGGTGTCACACAAATCGGGCTAGAGTATGCTCTTCTGGGAATCCCTATTTTGCTACTACTACTATTACTATTATCTGGTGATTCCTCTGGTTCAGTCATAACGGGTCCCATCAGTTCAGCCCCCGACACAGGTACAGGCACTGGAACAGGTACTGGCACTGGTACAGGCACTGGCACTGGTACTGGTATAGGAACTGGTTCAGGTACTGGCACTGGTACAGGCACTGCTACTGGCATTGGTCCAGGTATAGGAACCACCACTGGCATCGGTTTAGGGATAGGAACCCGTACAGGCATCGGTACAGGTACAGGCACTGGTACGGGCATCGGTACAGGTACGGGCATCGGTACAGGTACAGGCACTGGTACGGGCGAGATGGAAATTCCAGAACCTTCCTTAGTGCTTGGTTTGATGTTTTTTGGGGGAACTTTGGTATTTTCACGCCGTCGTGAGGAATAAATACCTACTTTTCTGACTAAGAAGAGCAATTATGGTATCTATAAAAGTTAGCTTGATTTTTTCAAGTATTATTGTCTCAATTATAGGAATTTCCCCTGTTAAAAGCGAATCTCTTGTTGAAAATGTGTGCGAACAAATTTCAGGGCAAAATTCTTCTTCTGAAATGTTGACAGATAATTTAGGCAAGCCTGAGTCCGACAGATTAGCACAACTTGCTGAAAATTTGGGACTGACACAGCACAACAGTGAAAGGTGGATTTGCAAACACATTGAGAATGGAAAATGGTTTGGCTTGTTTGATATTTCTATGGAAGGAGAAACACAAATCAAGGCTTCCACTTTTCTTCTCGATGGTAAGTTTCAAACAGGGCAAAAAGATGCAGCTATTTCTTTCTTTAGAGATGTTATTGCTGAGATGCTCTTGTTGGGAGAAGGCAATAAGCAAGAAGTAAGGGACACATTAGCTGATTATCTTGGTTTAATGGAGCAAGGAATGATTATTCCTGATCAACTGGACGAAGAGACTCTGTCACAAGAGTTACAAGATGTTGGGACTTTATTAAACCAAGTCCCCTCAGAGATTTCCGATGGATGGATCAACGATGATGCAATCCCTGTAAATAGGTTAGTGGTTTTTGATGATGGCGTAGAGCAACCGGTAGTCGCGTATAGTTATATTGTTCCGATTGTTCACGTGAACACAAAAGAAATTCTGCAATGGGGAATCAACATAACTATTGAAATCACAGGGAAACAGGAACTTAATGTGACTGATTCACCTGAACCCTAAGCTTTTGCTATTAAGCATTTAAACTACTATTTAAGGCAAGAGGGAGCAGGAAGACGAGCTTTGAGGGTTTATACTAAAAATTCCCAAGAAGTGTTTTAAACTTACAACAGCTTAATAAGTTAATCAATCTAAACCTTAACAGTCATTCAGGTTGCTTGGTTTAATTTTTAACTTCTACCATTTCAATAATTCTTTCGTCTAAATCTTTAACCAAGAAATTGAGGGGCTTTCTGCGGCGAACTTTGTATTTTAAACGTCTAGATTCAATTCTCAACAAAATGTCTTCTAAACATTCATTATCAAAACAAACATGACGCTGACGGTTTTTCTCGCCGTGACTGGCTCCTCCTATAATATGCAGTTGGGTGTTCTTTTTCAGTTGATACCAAAGTCCATCTCTGTTACCAAAATTACTGGTAGGGGTTGCCGTGGCATCTGAAGAAACATAAAACGGGTCAATTGCTGCGGTTCCTAAACTTTGTTCATAATTGTAATAGTAATGAAGGGGAACATCGGCCACGTTTAACTGTAGTAATCCTTCATAAAATTGCCGAGCAATCTCTAGATCAGATACCATGATAGTGTAAACTTTGGGCGCACTTGTGAGAAACATCCACATAGCTAACCCGTAGGCTCCCAATAGCATCACCATAATGCCTTGTGTGGAAAAAAGACTGTCGATGGGCAGAAATGCTCCTAAATAATTGAATGTTAAGGTAAGCTGTGTCACCATGGTCATAGATTATAGATTAAGGATAAGAACGATCCCGGTTTGTCTTACTTTACTACAAAATTAGTTTGTTCGAGGTAAGGAAACCGATCAAAAGTTGTATGTTAAAGTTTATTCTATAATTTTATCTAATTTCTCCCCATAGAGACAATAATAAGCTCTTTTAAAGGTTTTGCAATTATTATGGCATCAGATCCTAATCGAATTTTACGCTTGATTCCTCTTTTTGCTGGAGGTTTAGGGGGCATTTTATTATTAGTAAATCGCTTAACCACAGTACAGTTGACCGAATCTCAAGCTAGATCCGATGTTTTGGGGGTAATTTTAAGTGGTGTCTTAATTTTGGTAGGATTGATTTGGCAACAGATCCAACCTCGATCACCTGATGCTGTTACCTTGATTGGAGAGGAAGGGATAGAATTTAACTCTGATTTATCTGATGATATCAAAACTGAATTAGCTTGGGCTTCTGTAATGCTCTTAAAAAATACCGTAACTCAGTCTTTGGTTGTCTATTATCAAGATCAAGTGTTGTTACGTCGAGGCATTTTGGGGCAGAATTCTCAAGTTAACCCTGGCAAAATCTTAAAACGGGTCTTAGAAAAGCAAAAGCCTGTTTATTTAGTTAATTTAACCTTGTATCCTGGGAAAATTGAATTTGACTACTTACCTCCCAACACACAAGGGGTTATTTGTCAACCTTTAGGGAGTAATGGAGCGATAATTTTGGGAGCAAATGTACCTCGTAGCTATACTAAACAAGATGAAAATTGGATTGAAGGAATTGCTGACAAGTTAACTTTAACATTGGAAAGCGAGTTGATTGAACAAGGCTAAATTGTAATAGTCCTTATCAACAGACATTTATAAAATAAAATACCGCCTATCGTTACGAATAGGCGGTTATTAAAAATTATACTTATGTTTGATAACTTACTTCTACATAGAAGATCCTAAGCCAGCATAAGCTCCATAGAAGAAAAGGCCGAGAACGGAAATAGCTCCCATTCCAGCGATTAAGCCTACAAGCCAAAGGGGAATTCTACCTTCTGCAAACATGATTTTACCTCTTAGATAACACTTGAAAAAAATGGATTAGTTAAAGAAATAGCTAGAAAAGAGAATGCCGAGAACTGCAATTAAAAGTAATCCTAAATATAGGGATGTGCGGTTCAATTCGACGGGTTGACGGTTGGTGTTTTGATTTCTGTCCATGAATAAACTCCTAACGTTGAATGAACTGCATAGCGGCGATGGCGCCAACAAAGAAAACGGAAGGTACAGCTAGAGTATGAACTGCTAACCATCTTACGGTAAAAATAGGATAAGTAATGGGTTGATTGGGAGCGTTATTTACCATTGTTTTAAACCTCTTATAAACTAAACTAGTTATTAAATTCTGTGATTTGGTCTTTTGCTTCAAAACGGTCTTGAACAATGGGTAGTTCTTGACGTTCTTGAGTAAAATATTGGTCGGGACGAGGTGTCCCAAAAGCATCGTAAGCTAAACCAGTGCTAACAAACAACCAACCGGCGATGAATAACATGGGGATGGTGATGCTATGAATAACCCAGTAACGGATACTGGTAACGATATCTGTAAATGGACGTTCTCCGGTAACACCTGACATTTCAAGTTTCTCCTCTGAAAATTAACTACGAATGGTAAATTCTAGTCTACTACGATTCTGATACAAGTGTGACAGACTTCTCTAAATAAGAGGGTTCTAAGCTGTTTCTTGGGTGGGTTCGTACTTAAGTAAGACACCCTCTTGTCCCAAGATGAAACCTTTTTCTGCGTTAACAAAAACGATTTTATAAAGGTTAGAAGGTACGCTTTCTATAGCGCGGTCTTTCTTCCAGGTTTCCCCGTTATCGGAACTTACTAACAAGTTGCCGCTACCGCCGGATACCCAGAGTTCTTCTGGAGTACGGTAGGCTAAGTCAAGCAAACCCCAACTGGTGGAGGGTTCAGGATAAACAACTTCCTGCCAGTCTTCTAGGTCTTCTGGGGAAGTAAACTGAAGTTGTCCGCCTCTTGCGAGTAACCATAAACCTCCTTCTCCACTGTAACCCATTGCTTGCAATCTTCGCGATGAGTTGCGATTATGGGGAGTCCATTCGCTTTGTCCAGGTTCCCAGGTGGAATAAAAGTTACCTCGAGCGGAAACAGCGACGTAACGGCCATCGGGAGCTCGCTCAATGTTACGGGCAACCCCCACAGCACCTTCTACTAGGGCGTTCCAGGTTTTTCCTCCGTTATCGGTTTTGTAAATAGCTCCTAAGTTGGTAACCATCTCGGCGGTTTCAGGGGCAAGGGCAACCACTCCGTCTGGCGCGCCTGGTAGCTTCTCGCTCAAAGGAATGCGGGACCAATTTTCCCCACCATCTTCTGTGTGTAGTAGGATGGCAGGTTTTCCTGTGATCCAGCCTTCTTCATCATTAAAACTGACCCCTGTGAAACTAACTTTTTCGTCACCGAGATCTAGTTCGCGTTTTTCCCAGTGATCTCCTCCATCGGTGGTTTCAAATAAAGCTGCTTTTGTCCCTACTAACCAACCGTGATCGGGGTTATCGGTAAAGGCGATATCGGCAAAAGTGACATCGGTTTCTAAGGAAAGGGATTTCCAGGGGTTATCTAGGGTGGAAGGGACTCGACTGCAGCTAATGCAAAATAAGGAAATGGCTACTAATATTACAATTTGTTTCAGTTTTCTCATAAATACAAAGTAAATGTCTGATAAAAGTTTGATTTTGTTTTTTGGTAATAATGCACTTTTTTTAAAGAGCTACCGGGGTCACAGAGTTAATTTAATCCGTATAAACTGAGGAAAAACAGAAATCCGATGGCCAGTCCACCGAAAATTAGGAGGTTCTTCTGATTTGGGGTTAATTTATTCACCCCGAAACCATAGGTTAAATTCTCTTGGAATCCAGAGGGAGCGTTGCTTGCGCCAATGCTGACGAACTGGTTAGTATTGGCAGCGCAGACGGGACATTTCCAGCTACTAGGGAGTTCAGCAAATGGGGTTCCAGGGGGAATATTTCCTTTTCCGTCCCCTTTGCTTGGCTCATAGACGTAGCCACAAAGGCGACATTCGTGATCGGCTGGTGCGAGTTCAGCTAAGGTCTTTTCTTGGGGTTTCTGAGTCATTGCCATGTTCTGAGCAAATATTAATCTCTATGTTACAAATTATCCCATAAGCTTAACAAATTCAACAAATTTTGTTAAACTCACATCTTGCACCAAGAAAAGTTGATATGAGAAGCGATATCTGAAAG
>NZ_JARVCN010000466.1:0-2111 GCF_038442745.1 Crocosphaera sp. Alani8 | reverse complement strand
GTCTAGATTTACTATTCTTTCATTTTCTCACACCTCATTCCTGATTGCTATATCTGAGTCTGATAAAAACTATCTTTATCAGCAAATTGAGATCCTAGAAAATAAGTCTCAAATTTCTCTAGTCAAAGATTGCTTGTGGCGAATTGCTACAAATGCAGAGCTTTTTCCCGATTTACAGTGTACGGGACAGTTAAGCCCTAAACAGATACGAACGACTTGGGGTTTTATCTATTATTTTATGGAAGCCATTGAAACTAATAATGAAGAACAAAAGGTTCAGAAAAATCCCATTCAGATATTGAGAGATTTACAAGTAGAATATAACAACGCTAGAGAACTATTAGAAGCAAAACATAATGCTATTTTAAAATCGAAAGAAGAAGAAATAAAAGCACAACAAACTGAGATTGAATATCTCAGAGAAAAGTTGCAGAATTAACTTTTATTACAGCCAATAATTGTTGAGTAAGTTCTACTATTATGGAGTAAATCAAGTTTTTAATTCTTCGTGAAAACACCGTTTATTAACAGTATTTTTTTATTAAAATTAGTTAAATCTTAGTAATTTGACTTGAATATCTATCTATCTGTTGACAATTTTTAATCGTCGATTAGTATGGGAATAAGCTAAAATTCGCTTCTTTTTACCGAGGATTTCATGAAACTTTTAGATAAATTTTACCCCATACTTTTTGTAGTTGTAGTCTTACTTTGTTTCTTTTTTGGTTATCCACAATCTATTAATTCTGCTACTTCGGTGACACCTACTCGTATCGATTTGTTAGCACAAACTTCTTCCGGTGAGTTCGTACAATCTCCCTTATCTTATGGATTTAATGGTTTGCAACCATCTATTGATGAAAAAACCATGAAGATCCATTATTCGGGTCATCACGCAGGGTATTTGAGCAATTTAAAAGAAGCGATCTCACAATACCCTCAACTCAAAGGTGAAACCCTATCGCAACTACTAGAAAACCTCGACAGAGTACCAAAGGATATTCGTAATAGTGTTCGTAACAACGGTGGTGGACACTACAATCACACCTTGTTTTGGTCGATTATGTCCCCTGATGGTGGAGGCCAACCCAATGGTGAATTAGCCTCGGCTATTAATCAAACTTTCGGTAGTTTTGACCAATTTCGCCAACAATTCAACGCCGAAGGTAAAAAAGTCTTTGGTAGCGGCTGGATTTGGTTAACTAGCAACAGCAAGGGCCAACTAGAAATCTCCAGTCAATCTGGTCAAGACAATCCAATTTTGGAAGGTAAATATCCAATTTTGGGTGTTGATGTTTGGGAACACGCTTATTATCTTAACTATAAAAATGCTCGGTTAAACTATCTTGAGGAATGGTGGAATCTTGTTGATTGGAACGAGGTTAGTGCGCGCTACCAAGAATCACAAAGTTTAGAAAGCTAATCATTTTTTTAAGGGTCAATTTTCAACGTGCAACAGACTCTCATTATTTTACACCGTTTATTAACGGTGTTTTTTAGTGAGTACGTAATCTACTTGTGGTCGATGAATGGAAGAAAGTTCCCCCTCGAATAAAGCTGAATTTTAAGTAATCATTTTTTCCCTAATGGCTTTAATGTCACTATTACTGGCTTCTAATGTAGAATTAATTTCTTTAAGACAAAAAATTAATTTGCTTAACTCAAACATAAATAAAGAAAAATAAATTAGTTATTTTACCCCTACCTATTTATTCTTACTTTTATATCGTTAATCAACGGTGTTTTTTGTAACCTTAGATTAGCTTAAGTATATAAATACTAATTAGTTTACATTGACTTTTTTATCCTATATAAGATAGGATGAATTAGATCAGAAATAAAGCTAAAATTTTCTGATTAAATTGCTGTTAATTGTCCAAATTATCTGCTCCACTCATCACTGATAGTGGTTTCCTAATCGACATTCAGTTCAATTGTCCAATTTCCCAACAGAAAAGAAGTTAACCAGGGCTTCGCCCTTGATGGCAGGAAGATTGTCCTTCAACCTTATCCCTGCGGTTACAGGTTCCCCGTGAATCTTACAAGCGCACCTCTGCCTTCTGCCCTTGTAGCACAGCGTCTTCTGCCTTCGGTTAACCATTCTCTTCTCT
>NZ_JARVCN010000465.1:0-19611 GCF_038442745.1 Crocosphaera sp. Alani8 | reverse complement strand
GACTGGTAAAACTTCGGTTTTGTCAGACGCAATCCCCAACGAAGTTAGAAGCCCCCCATGAAGCGCAGCGGAATGCGTGGGTAGTTCACTGTTCTATATTTCGATCAATTTGTTGCACAATTTCTCGCAAATCCATCGGAGTATTACAATTAAAAAGAACCGAATGATCGCTTACAAATAATTCCTGAACACAATTCAGTTGTAACCATTGCTGAAACGATTGCCCTCCTGTTTGAATAAAACTATCCAAAGAAGTTAAAGAAGAAGAACGATAAAATCCACATAGGGGTTCCCACCCTTTGGGATGTCGGGGTAAACAAGCGATCGCTTGTTGAGAAACCCCATCTAACTGTTGTAACCATTCTTCTACTGCTACGGTGGTTAAATTAGGTAAATCACAAGCTAACAAGAATACCCATTCTGTCTTAACATAAACCAAAGCTTGAGCAAATCCAATCAACGGACCTTGAGTCTCCCCAGAAGGACAACTTTCTCGCAATAAATGACACCTATTAGGAACGATCCTTTGATAACGTTCTATCCAAGGGGTAATAATATAAATAGGGTCAGTGTACCTTTGGACTAAAGTAGCAGTCCGCTGCAATAAGGGAACCCCTTGCACCTCCAGCAATGCTTTATCTTTCCCCATACGAGAACTCTTGCCTCCTGCAAGGATAATAGCACTAATATCGGTTGTCAAAGGTGTTTCCATACTATGGGTTAAAACAATGAAAAATCACCAGAATGATCCATTTCAAGAAGGAAAACTGGAAAAATTAGCACAAATAACCCGTCTTATCCCGGTGGTGGGTTGGGTTCCTGCGCTTTGGACAGTGTACCACCACCAGGGAAGTCGTCAAGTTTTGTCAGTTAGTCGTTTTTCCCTTAGACTAACAGTTATTTGGGCGATTGCTTATGGCTTACTGTGGTTAAGCTCTTTACAAACATCTGAAACGTTTATGTTACGGTTACTATATCTCAACGGCCTGCTCACATCGGGTTACATTTTGGTTTGTCTGGGGTTTATGTTTCGAGTTTGGCAAAGAAAAAATTAAGATTGTCTCGGTCTTAATGGATCTCTGCTTAGTATTAGAGTTGAAGGTATAGACTGACCTCCCAACACCCCTTGTCCCTCTTCTTTGTTTGCCTAGGATGTAACAGAAGCTTGACACGAGATGGAGAGCGTCTAATCTCAAGACACTATAGCAGTTCGTTTTTCATCAAATCTCGGATCAGATTATCTCTGGCCATGATTTGTTGCATGGTATCGAGCAAATAATCGATAACTTGCTCTCGTCCTAAATCTTGGAATTCTTGTTGCAAACATTGGAGTTGAAACTGTTGCTCTAAGGACAGTTCAAATGCTTTTGCGTCCATAATGACCTCTTTTATGTTAGTTAAAAGTTAATTAGAACTCATGGGTAAAAACAGGGTTATTTACCTAAATCGCGAATAACATTGGTTTTTATCATCAGTAATCGTGATGCTTGCATTAATAAATCTAATGCTTGCTCCCGACTCATTTGGTTGGCAGCGTCGCGAATACGTTTCATTTCAAATTGCTGCTCTAAGGTTAAACTGCAAGAAGTGTTTTCCATAATGGCTCCTTATCTAATCAAAGATGGGTGACTGGTCTGCTTGGGTAACCAGCTAAACTGGTAACTTGTATCTAATTATAAAGTAATGTAACAAAGAATTGACATGATGTCTACCTTATGGGTGAATTAGCAACTTATCCCCGATAACGCAAGTTTCCTGTTACTCTTTGGAGTACCCAAGCAAGGCAAATAACTAAGCACATAACTCCATTTTTAGCAAGTTTTTCCAGAAAAAGTTGCTCAAAGTGAACAATAGGGGTGGTGATATACTAAGAAGACGACAAAAATAGTCTTGCAGTTCGGAAGAGAGAAAAAGGAGATAATAAATGGTACCGACTCTAGCTATGAAAACGACTGATGAGAAAATTATCGTTATTTTTTAGAGAATTATTTGACTAATCCTCTATACAATCTGTAATAATTTAAGAGGGCATTCTCCTTTCAATCCATTTCCATCAGCAGAACAGGAAAAAGCCAGGTCTAAATGATTCAAACGCCTGATCTTAGTATCGTTAAAGAAAAAGTGATTTTAATGGCACAAGCCAATGAGGGGCAATTAATGTCTCCTCATGGTACCGGAAATGATTGGAAAGTTGTTTCTTATTTCCCAGGAACTTTTAGCCAAATGAGTTTCCAACATGGAGACTGCATCAAGTTTTTTATCAACCCAAATACTGGAGGTATCTCTTAAATGCCTATTCGCTTATACGTAGGTAATTTACCCAAAGACAATCTAGAACGCCAAACCCTAGAAGAATTATTCGTAGATGGCGGCGAAATCGTCTCCATCAAGGTAATCAAAGAACGCAAGACAGGCAAGTGTCGTGGTTTTGCTTTTGTAACGGTTCCCACCGACGAATTGGCTGACGCATTTATCGAAAAATATAATGGTCAGACCTTTATGGATAATCCTCTCAAAATTGAGAAAGCATTACCCCGCAACAAAGGAAAAGATTCTGAAGAAGCCGCAGTGGAAAGTAAACCTGCACCCACCAAGGCGAAAAAAGGTAGCGGTAAAAAACGTAACAATCGTTCTACCTCTTCGAGTAGTGGTTCTTCTAACGAGAGCTTTCAACCCGACCCCCGTTGGGCTGACGAATTAGCCAAACTCAAAGAAATGTTAGCAGCGTCTTCTAATAATTAGGGAATGGACAAAAGTATAGGGATGGATTTGGTGGCCCGAAATGATTGATTGAGGGCTTACTCATCCCCTATTCTAAGTTCACAAAACTGTATAAAATGATACTGTTAATCGTATTAGGAGATCCCCCATGTCAGATCCGGTTGTGATCATGAAACAAGAGGTAGGTAAAGCCGCCGCCGCCCGTGTAAAATCAGACTCAATTGTGGGTTTGGGAACGGGTTCAACCACCGCCTACGCCATACAGTATATCGGAGAGAGGTTACAATCGGGGGACTTAAAAAATATTGTCGGTGTTACCACATCGTTTCAAGCAGAAGTCCTAGCTAGGAAGTACAATATACCCCTAAGCACTCTCGATGTGGTTGATCGCATCGACATCGCCATTGACGGTGCCGATGAGGTAGATCCTCAAAAGAATTTAATCAAAGGTGGTGGGGCAGCCCATACCCAGGAAAAAATCGTCGATAGTCTGGCAGAAGAATTTGTTGTGGTGGTGGATGGGGGTAAGTTGGTGGATAAGTTGGGTTCAACTTTCCTCTTACCGGTGGAGGTGATTCCTAAAGCAGTTGTTCCTGTGATGCGAAAGTTAGAACAACTAGGTGGAAAGACAGAATTACGCATGGGGGTCAAAAAAGCTGGCCCTGTGGTCACAGATCAAGGAAACTTGGTTGTTGACGTTAAATTCGAGAGTATTGATGACCCTGCTACCTTAGAAACAACTATCAATAACATTCCTGGAGTGTTAGAGAATGGTTTGTTTGTTGGTGTTACCAATGTGGTATTAGTGGGTGAAATTATCGATAATAAACCTGTTGTCAGAGAATTCTAACAAATTTAGCTATGTATTTTATTAGGGGTCAACGCTTGTTGACCCCGAAAGTATATATACCTGTAACTGACATCTTGCACCAGTACATAAAAACTTAAATTACTAAGCAGTTCCTCACTCCGTTCCGGCGCTATCGCACAGCGTTCGGCTTTCATGTCTTAGCTGAAAGCGTTAAGCATTGGTTTAATCTCACTCACAGTAGATGATAGAGATTGATATGTTTCAACTGATGGCTGATAGCTGATAGCTGAACCCTTACAAACTAACCAGTTTTATCGAAGGTGCAAGATGTGAGTGTAATACAAGTTGCTATGAAAGTTTTTTCTTGCAAAAACGAAAGCCTAATAACTCCAGCCATGACTAAACCGACTGTTAAACTACCGGTTAATCCATAATTCATCAAACAATCCTCAGATGCGATTTATGACTAACTACGTAGTTTAGTGAAAATTTTTAAACCCAACAATTCAATAAATTTTGATTAAATACACTTAGAATTCAACAACATAATTTACTGACTACGAATATCCTGATACAAACAAAAATTAAAAACGTCGAATAAACCCCCAACCATTCCACAAGTTACCCCAATAGTTAACACTCCTTGTAGAGGATATCCCTCCCCAAAGGTGGAAAGAAAGGACAAAATCAGTTCTTTTCCGATTGTCCCCAATAAGGCAATACCTGGAATGTAACTAACAGCGAGTAAGCTTCCTAGAATTCCCCCTAAAAGCAACACAGGGGTAATGAAGCTAAGTAAGACACTTAAGAATAGGGAACGAAATAAATTAGACACGGTGGTCATCTCCCAATCAATACAGCCTAACTAATCGAACTTTGAGATTAGTTCTACTTGCTACTCTTTTACAATAAGTCCTTTTTGTTTGTCCAGGGGCTAATGTCACAAAATCTTAAATCTTTATTAAAAAACTTGGTAAATAGTAATTAAATGATATTGCAAGATACGGATATTGCTACGTTTCATCAAGTTATTTATCTTCGACATTAAATTATATTAACTTTTGTCTGTAAGTGTAAAGGAAATAGAAAAACATTATTAAATTTTGTCTGTTACGACTCAGATGCCAGCCAATACTTTTGTTCTATTTTGATCAGTCCTTCATAATTCATAACTTTGTATTTTACTTTACAACAGAGATGAGATAGAAACTTGAGGAAAATCTTAAATTTTTAATAAATTTATGACAGTTTTTTCTTAATAGAAAAACTTTACACTACAATTCTATAAACCTTTATATTTGTATTTAATATTCTCTTTATGTTTTCTACTTCTTCAAAATGGGTTTCTTTTAAACTAGCTTTATGCTTTGGTAGTGGCCTCATGATGGCGATATATAGTCTAATTTTAGTCAACCTCATTAACAGAGATTATCACAATAACAGTAATAAACTAACAGATAGCCAACTTCAAAAAGAAAACAAATGTCAATCTCCTACCTTTGAGTCCTCCAATTATTTATCAAAGTTAGGATTAAGTATGGCTTATCCGTCTCCGAAAAGCGGAACTATATTAGCTAAAAATAACTGGAACCTGGGAAACTGTTTAAATGGGATAATTTCGGTCAGTAATTTAACAAATACACAAAAAATAGTCATTTCACCAACAACATTTCCCGAGTTATGGAAAGCCGCAAAAAATTCTAGTCAAGCTGTCGCCAAACCCTTTCCCCAGATCCATGAAAGTGCCAGAGCAGCAAAGGTTCCCATCTTCATGTATCATGACATTTTACCTAGAAAAGAAGTCTTTTTTGATGTTACTCCCGAAGAACTAGAAAACCATTTCAAATATATTCAAAAACAAGGTTTAACCCCCATTAGTATTGACTTATTATTAGACCATTTACAAAAAGGAAATCCCTTGCCAGATCAACCAATTTTACTAAGTTTTGACGATGGTTATGGGGGACACTTTGATTATGTTTATCCGTTACTAAAAAAATATAATTATCCTGCTGTTTTTTCGGTATATGTGAAGAAAATGGAGGGTAAAACAGCCCGTTCTAGTTTAACTTGGGAGCAACTACAACAACTTGCCGATGATCCTTTAGTAACCATCGCTTCCCACACAATTAGTCATCCTCGAGACTTAAGAGAATTATCCGATGATGAGCTATTTCAAGAAGTAATCATGTCCAAAGAAATTCTTGAGGAAAGGCTAGGAATTCCTATTAAATATTTTACCTATCCCGAAGGAAAACACGATGCTAGGGTGAAACAATGGGCGACGGCAACTGGTTATGAAATGGCTTTATCGATGGATAATGCCAAGGAAATATTCGTAGGAGAATCCCCTGATTTGTTAAGTATTGGTCGTTTTGGTCAATCACAATTACAGGTGGCTTCTTTAGAGGCTTGGGGGGGATATCCAGGGGAAAATTTAGACGGTGGGTTTGATTTTACAGCCAGTATTAGCAAAAGAGAACATAATATCAATGGAGTAGAAATCATTATTATTAAAGGCGGTAAACCCACTACAATTCATGCAGATAGCCGTTATCAAGTACCAGAAATTATTGCCGAAACCGAAGCAGTTGCCGCCGTAGACGGTGCATTTTTTTCCCTAAAATATTTAGACTCCAATGTAATGATTGGTCCAGTAATGAGTCAAGGAGGAAAATTTGTTCCAGGAAATGCCAGTGAAAATCCGAGATTAAGTGGTCGCCCGTTGGTTTTAATTAGCGATAAATGGGTTAAATTTATCCCTTTCGATGCAGAGATTCATAACACTTGGCAAGGGGTTGCAAGGGAATCTGATGACAACGAATTTATTACCGATGCTTTTGTGGGGGCTGCCTGGTTAGTGAAAGACTCTATGGCACAACCCTACGAGAGTTTTGGCAACTTATTCGATTTTCATGTCCCTCGACATCGGGCTTTCTGGGGAATTCATCGCTCAGGACAACCAATGATTGGGGTATCGAAGAACCCCGTTGATTCTATGGAGTTAGGGAAAATTTTACAGCAATTGGGCTTTAGAGATGCGGTGATGTTAGATTCAGGGGCAAGCACCTCTTTAGCCTATAAAGGGGATTCTTTGGTGGGTTATGTTCCCCGTCCGGTTCCCCATGTGGTGGTATTATTGCCTTCCGTATCTTCTTGGTTAGGAGATGGGCAAGAATAATTAAGCTGCTTTTCGTACCCCTGGAAAGTGTCGATGTTTAGCGTAGAAACCTAACAAAACAATAAGAATAATAATGACGGTTCCCATACCCAAATAACTAGGAACCCAAAACGATGTTTCAATATGATTAATTTGCCCAGGTTCTAATTGCCAAGTAACCTGAGTATTTTCAGGATTGGACTCACTATTTAAGTTACTCTCATTAGTAAGATTTTTAACTTTTCCAGGGGCATTTAAAACAAACTCTAGATTTACCAAAGAACCAGGGCTAACAATAACATTTCCCTGACTTGATAGTACCCCCAAAGCCCTCAAGTCAACATCTATATTGAGTTTATTGCGCTCAAAGAATATCCAGTTATTTTGTTTGATATTCATCTCTGCTTTGAGTTGGACTAGTTCTGGGTTTTCTACCTTTAGACCGGAGGCAATTTGGGAATAGTTAGGGTTAAAAAAGTGGTTAAATTTATCGGTTAAGTCTTGACCATTGTTGAAAGGAATGGTGACAATTATTTCCTCGTTAGAGATTTTTTTAGCCTTTCCTTGTAAGGATTTAGCGCGATTTTCTAAACTATTTAACCACTGATTGACTTCGGTTTGGCTCAAACTGGTCAACTGTTGGGCTAAACGAATATGTTGAACAATTTCGCCGTTATGTTGTTCGTAAAAATTCACCCCCACATCGTAACGGACGCAACCTGTCAAAAAGACTAAAACGCTTAAAATTAGAGGTAAAAATAACCTTTTTAACACTCCCGTTCGGTTATTTGTGGTCGCTTTTATTTGCTGGTTCATTGTAAGTTTATCCTGGAAAGATTAATAATTAACTCAACAGTTAAAGTTTAATTAGGTTATAAATAACTAGGTTTAGGTGGTAAGCATTCAGCCATCAGGGTTCAGTGTTCAGCTAAAAAATAAAAGTGGTAAGCATTCGTTTAATTCTCTAATCTAAGGATGGGTTTTAAGCCAATAGCTAACTGCCGATAGCTAACTGCCGATAGCTGAATGCCGATAGCTGAACGCTGACTGCTCATAACTGATGAATTATTCATCCTTCCAGTTATCGCTATTAGTTGAACTGCCACCACCAACAGTCACTAAATCAATTTGCTGTCGATAATAATCAACACTTTTTACCTCAACTTCAACCTCATCCCCTAAGCGATAAGCAATGTGATTTTTACGTCCCACTAAACAACCGTGACGGGAACGGTATTCGTACCAGTCGTCTTTTAGGGAACTAACATGAACTAATCCTTCTACTAATAAATCTTCGATTTCTACAAAGAAACCGTAGGATTGAACGCCAGTAATTAACCCTTTAAAAACCTTGCCGGTTCGTTCCTTCATTTTCTCTGCTTTTTGCAGTCCTTCGAGGTCTTTTTCCGCTTCTTCGGCGGTTTTTTCCCTGTCATTCAGATAGGGAACTAAGAAGTGAAACGCCTCTTCTAACTCTTCTTGTAAAGCAGGAGCCAAAACATTCCAATTAATCTTATCGTGGCAGGTACTGCTAGAGAGATTAACCCCTGTTTTCGTTTGACGAGTACGGCGATCTCTTCCATCGCTAAAAACTAATTTTAGGACTCGTTGGATTAATAAATCAACGTAACGTTTACCCGGGGAAACACAATGGGTGTAACAATCGCTATAAGCTAAGCCAAAATGGGTTCCCGAGTGGCTACTGTATTTAGAAGATTTTAGGGTTTCGTGGAGTAAATAATTCAACACATGAACATGAGAAGACTTGCCTAACATTTGGGTTAAATTGTAGTAGTCTTGGGGAGTTATTTCTTCTTCTGAGGCAAGAGACACCTCTAACCCGAGATTTTGTGCTAATTTCAGTAAATCTTCCAACTCTTCCCAGTCCGGCTCCGGTTGGGTACAATAGATACCTGCTATGCCCAAACCCTGAATATGCTCAGCTACAGACTTGTTAGCCAAGATAACCAACTCTGTTAAAAGAGAACGAATGGGAGTTCTAGAAGAAGCCATCAAAGTCCCTATTCTGCCCTCGTCTTGATATGGAGATCGAGGTTCTAGTTGCAGTTCAAAACCCCCTCTTTGTAACCGTTGGGCTTTAACAAGGGGACTGAGGGTGAAAAAGAGGTCTTTGAGTTTATCGGCTAAGGGTTGTTGATCTTGGGTAACTTGATCTAAATTTGCTAACATCGACTGAACTTCTGGATAGGTGAGTTGATGATCCACCCTAATAACCGTGGGTTCGATGCTGTATTCTAGCAGTTGACCGTTTTTATCGAAGGTCATAATTACCGAAATGGTTAAAGAATCTTGTTCCGGTCTTAAGGAACAACATTTAGTAACGGTTTCCGGTAGCATGGAGAGAACCTTATCCCCTAGATAAATGGTCGTTCCCCGTTTTTTAGCAGTTTTATCCAATATAGAGTTGGATGGGATGTAGTGGGCAACATCGGTTATATGAACAGCAAACTGCCAATGGTTGTCCTCGGTTTTTTCCAGGGTGTAGGCGGTTTCGATGAAGGGGAAGGAGTCTCTTTTAATATCTTCGTCAAAGGTAAAAGTGAGAACCTCCCGCAAGTCAGACCGTTTTTCGATGTTTTGGGGATCGAAAGTTATCGGCAGTTCCGAGGCTGCTTTTTCCACCTCTTCGTTGAAGGTTTGGGAAAGATCGTGTTTGCAACAGACAATATCAGTATCCGCAGCTGCTTCAGCATCGCTACCTAAAATGCGAGTAACCTCTCCCACTGGGGGATGTTCTCCGATGGGATAACGGATCACAGAAACGTGAACCAGATGATCCACCGCTTCTTCTAAATTACTGCCATTTTGATCGAGAAGTAGCTCAAACAGTAAGCGATCATCCAGGGGAATAGCCTGATATACGTTTTCCTCTTTTTTAACCTGGGCCAACAAAGAGGGGTTAGACCGTTCTAAAATCAGTTTAACTTCCCCTTCTGGGGAACGACGACGAGTTCCTTCTTTAATGACCTTGACTAAAACGCGATCGCCGTTCCAGGCGTTACTTAAGTAGAGTTCTCGAACGTAAATGTCTTCTGCATCTTCTTCGTCTTGAATAGCGAAACAAAACCCCTTACTCGAACAGCGCAACTTGGCTTCTACTAGGTCATCCTCTTTAACGCGGCGATATTTACCCCGTTCTTTTTCTAAGATGCCTACCAATTCTAACGCGTCTAGGATGATTTGCAATTTTTCGACGTTTTCTTCGTCTTCACATCCCAATTTTTTTTCGAGGAGTTTGGCCGCCACCAATTTGTTATCACTGAAGTGGGATAATAGTGTAGCGATTGAAAATTCCATCTATCAATAGTCCTTGCTAAATGTGAGTGAGTCTGATTGATCTGAAGATAGGAAGATAAACACCGAATCAGTTGATGAGTAATGCTTTGGTTTAAACTTCACACCCCAGTGTTACTGGTTACCTATCCAGGTTTAAGCTAGTTGACTCCTAGTGGAGTTTTGCCTGGAAACCTTTAATGTCATGCTTCAGAAGTACGCTTGGAGGGCAAACAGAGAGTTATGTCTTTGGAAAGGGTGACTCTCATTGCATCGGAATAGACCAATCTACCGAAGCGTTAACTTCTCTGGATAAACTCATCTGACTTATCATTTTACCAAGATAAGGGACTTTTTGAGTTGAGTTCGCGGTTGGCAATTATCATTTTAAGAAAGTAGGGGAGTGTATTTCTTGGTTATGAAGCAATTAAGGCGGTTAAAAATTGTTATTGGAGGAGCGGTTCAGGGAGTTGGTTTTCGCCCTTTTATTTATCGTTTAGCTACAGAATTGAATTTGAAAGGGTGGGTTAATAATTCGGCAGCCGGGGTAATTATTGAAGTAGAAAGCACCGAGGTTATTTTAAAAGAGTTTTTAGCAAGAATTCCTCAAGAAAAACCATCTATATCCCAAATTTATTCTTTAGAAACCACTTGGTTAGCTCCTCTTGAATATACTCGTTTTGAAATTATTCATAGTAGCAGTGGAGAAAAAAAAGCTATTGTTTTACCCGATTTATCCACTTGTTCTGATTGTTTAGAGGAAATATTTGATCCCAATAATAGACGTTATTTTTATCCTTTCACTAATTGTACTAATTGTGGCCCCCGTTACACGATCATTGAGGAATTACCTTACGATCGCAGTCACACAACCATGAAGAGTTTTACTATGTGTAAATCTTGTCAAAGTGAATACGAAAATCCTCTTGATCGCCGCTTTCATGCCCAACCTAATGCTTGTCCTGATTGTGGTCCACAGTTACAACTATGGAATCAAGAAGGGCATACCTTAGCTAATGAGCGTCATGCCCTCGATTTAACTGCTCATGCTTTAAAAGAAGGAAAAATTGTTGCTTTAAAAGGTCTGGGAGGATTTCAGTTAGTTGTTTCTGCTAAAAATGAAGAATCAATACAACAATTGAGGCAACGCAAACATCGTCCTCATAAACCTTTTGCTTTAATGTTTTCTTCCCTAGAAGAAATTAAAGCTTACTGTGAAGTTAGTGACATTGAAGCACAATCATTAACATCTCCTCAAGCTCCTATTGTTCTCTTAAAAAGAAAAAATAGTTGTCATTTAAGTTCTAATATTGCACCGAATAATCCTTATTTGGGAGTGATGTTACCTTCTACTCCGTTACATCATTTATTACTTCATCTAGTGGATTTTCCCATTGTAGCTACTAGTGGCAATCTTAGCAGTGAACCAATTTGTATTGATGAGAAAGAAGCCTTAAATAGATTATCTGATATTGCTGACTTATTTTTAGTACACAATCGTCCTATTCTTCGCCCTGTAGATGATTCCGTTGTTAAAGTCATAGCAGAAAGAGAAATAGTTATTCGCAGAGCAAGAGGATATGCACCGTTTCCTATCCCAATTAATGAATATAAAAAAGATAATGATTACCCTAATATATTAGCCGTGGGAGGACATTTAAAAAATACAGTCGCTATCCTCAAAAATGATCAAGTTTTTATCAGTCAACACATAGGAGATTTAACCACACCAGAAGCCCTTAAATCTTTTAATCAAGTTATGACAAGTTTGAAAGAATTATATGATTTTCAGCCCGAAATTATTGTCTGCGATGCTCACCCCGACTATGTATCTAGCCAATACGCAAAGGAACAAAATTTACCTATCATTACCGTCCAACACCATTATGCTCATGTTCTTTCTTGTCTCGCTGATAATAACTTAAATCCTCCCGTTTTAGGAGTAGCTTGGGATGGGACAGGATACGGTGAAGATAAAACAATTTGGGGAGGAGAATTTATTTTGGTTAATAATAATAATTATGAAAGAGTAGCTCATTTTCGGACGTTTAAATTACCAGGAGGTGATGGAGCAGCAATACATCCCAGAAGAATCGCCATATCTATCTTGTCGGAAGTATTAGAAGAACAATACTGGAGCCAATTACCTTTTTTAAAAACCATGAAAAAGCACGAGTTGAATCTAGTTAAACAAATGTTATCCCGTAACCTAAATACTCCTTCCACTTCCAGTGTAGGTAGATTATTTGATGCAGTAGCTGCCATGATGGGAATATGCGAAAACATAAGTTTTGAAGCACAAGGAGCAATTGCTCTAGAATATACAATTAATAACTTTAAAACTGAGGAAAACTATCCCTATCAAATTGTCGGATTAACTTACCCATTAATCATTGATTGGCAGTTAATTATAGAAGGTATTATCAATGATATTTTACAAAAAGTATGTCATGAGAAAATTTCAGCAAAATTCCACAATACTTTAGTAGAAATTGTCATCGATATTGCTAAAAGAATTCAACAAGAACACATTTTATTAACAGGGGGATGTTTTCAGAACAAATACTTAGCCGAAAAAGCAATTGTTCGCTTAAAACAGGAAAACTTAACCCCTTTTTGGCATCTTAATGTACCTCCTAATGATGGGGGGATTGCTTTAGGACAAACCATAGCTGCTATTCTCAAGACAAAATAGCTTTTTGCTATCAATTTGGTATAATTAACAAACGGAAAGGTAACCCTAACAAACGTGGATATTTTTGGAAGTTCAGAACCTGCAAAAATCTTAGTGATCGACGATCATCCCTTTAGTCGTGTGATGGCAGTGGATCTGTTAAGTAGCAGTGGTTATTATGTTATTGAACACGATGGTGTTTTCGATGTTTTTACTACAATAACAACAACCTCTCCAGACCTCATTATGATGGATATTAAAATGCCTAATTACGACGGCTTTGATATCTGTGAAAAATTAAAAAATCATCAGGATACTCGTTCAATTCCTATTATTTTAATGAGTGTTACTGACGACAACCAATCTCGCATCAAAAGTCAACAAGTAATGGCAGATGCTTTCATGAGTAAACCCTTAGAAAGCATTGTCTTACTACCAGAAGTAGAATTATTGATTCAACGGAAATGGCTTTCTGAGTGGCTAGAACAGATGCAACAAGTGTTATTCTTGATTTCTCAAGCAATAGAAAAACGCTATGCACCGCAAGGAAAATCACGAATTAGATTTGATCAACTAGCTCAAGGATTCGGAAAATATTTAAACTTAAGTCCTGTAGAAATTAGCGACCTCATTTTAGCATCCCATCTTCATGATATCGGAACAGTAGTAATTCCAGATGCAGTGATGATGAAGCAAGGAAAATTAAACGAACAAGAACGAGAGTTAATCAAAAAACACGTGGTCATTGGGGAAGAAATTTGTAGGCCGATGCAAAATCGTCGAGGTATTGCACAAATTATTCGTCATCATCATGAACGGTGGGATGGCAGCGGTTATCCTGATGGTTTAATCGGCGAAAGTATCCCAAAATTAGCGCAAATATTTCAGATTTTAGACATCTATGAAGCATTGACCAGCTACAGACCCTATAAACAACCTTACAGTTCCCAAGAAGCCTTAAGAATTATTAAAGAAGAAGCAGAAAAAGGGTGGCGAAATGTCAAGTTAGTGCAACAATTCCTTACATTTATGCAAGACCAACAACACACTTAAAAAAATATTAAAAAAGAGTCAAAAAAAAATCTAATTCTGAGCCAAATTTTTAATATAATTATAATGATTGCCTTTTAGAAATTATGGTAAGGGATTAAGAATATGGGAGACAAACTTGCGAATATATTGGAACCATTGGCTGCTTGGTTCCGTAGTTTAGGTGTACCAGAACTTATCGTTCATTGGGGACACCCTGTAATGATGGGAATTGTGGTTTTATTAATGGGTAGTGTGACTGCTTACATGGGTTGGCGTAGTCGTTTTGCCACTGATCCTGAAGTAGTATCAAAAACTCGTGCGTCTCACACTCAGTTAGCCCCTTGGGTTTTTCTTTTCGTTGCCCTAGGATACACAGGAGGGGTGTTATCTTTGGTGATGCAAAACCATTCCCTCTTGAGTAGTGGTCATTTTTGGACAGGGACCGGCGCACTTGGTTTAATGGCTGTTAGTGCGATTACTCCTTTTATTGGTTTTGGTGGTGAGAAAAAAGAAGCCTACCGCGCCTTTCATGCTTATTTAGGAGCTGTGGTTGCCATTGTGTTCATCGCTCACGGTATTTTAGGATTAAAATTAGGACTTTCATTATAAGTTTTTGATTGTAGATTAATTGTGTTGCCGGTTTCTGTATAGGAACCGGTTTTTTATAGCACCAAAAACCACTTAATTCCTACACAACAATTATTAGCATTTTTCATGATTAAAAAAACAGCAAAAGAGATCATTGAAGCCATTTATCAGGCCATTAATAACCGAGATATTGAACAAGCTATAAAGTGGGTTGATGACAATTGTATTTATGAAGATGTCAACTTTCCCAAACCCTTCCGAGGTAAAAAAGCAGTTAAAAATCTCTTTCAAGAATCCTGCGATAATGTTCCCGACGATCTCAAATTTGTTGTCGATGAAATCACCAAAGAAGATCCTTTAAAAGTGGGTGTTTTATGGCACGTTGAATTAGATGGGATTCCTATCCCCAATGGCAGAGGAGTTAGCTTTTATAGGCTCTCAGAAACCACAGGCAAACTTATTTTTGCCAGGGATATTGTTGAACCACCCCTAAAACCTGGGAAACTCTCTTTTTTGATCATTCGTTTGATTACTCCTTTAATTAGAACCTTTTTTAAAGACGATTCTAACCCGCCACAAATTCAGCTAATACTATCAAAGTTACTCTGGTTTCTTGCCGGTACTTACATCTATGTTTTACTGTGTTCCTCTCCTAATTTTATTTTACCTGGGGAACCAATTTGGGCAATACAACCAGAAACTATTAAAGAGGTTATTAATGAATCGACCAATTTTTTCTTTATTTTACCAATTGTCAATCTGTTGGGTATTTCCTTGATGGAATCTCCAGTGGTTCATCCTGCGATCGAAGCACAATTTAACTTTGCCGAAGCTTGGATTTTTATGTTTTTCCCTTTATTATTGGCAGATAAAAGGATAAGAAATTTCCCAAAGTTTGCTCTTTGGAGTGTGGCTATGTTTCTAACCAATGTTTTTCTTTTACCTTACATGGCATTGCGTTTTAAACAACCCAGTTTAGAAAAAATAGAAGAACCTAAAAAAGGATTTTTAGAACGTATATTTGGCTGGATAGGGTTAATTGTTGGGGTTATTGCTGTTGTGTGGTTATTTGTTGGGAGACCCGAATTTGGCGACATCAATGAAAAAATAAGCTATTTTATGGCACAATTACAGAGTAATCGTGTTGTTATTGCTTTTGTGGTGGATCTTGTTTTATTTGCCATCTTCCAAATTGTTTTAATGGGAGCTATTATTCCTAGTAAAAATCCACAACGATTTTTAAGATTTATTCCTTTCTTTGGTCTTGCTTTTTGGTTGATTCTGTAAACAGTTATTGCTTATGCAAAATCATAAAGCATACTGTTTTAATTCATCCAAAGAAACCACCTCTAAAGCACGAATATGGGTTGCTTCTAGGATGACTGGAGGTGCTACCCCTGCGTCCTTTGCTTCTTGCCAACGAGAGGCGCATAAACACCAGCGATCGCCTGGTTTTAACCCAGGAAAATTATAAGCAGCAATGGGGGTACTGAGGTCATTTCCTTGCTGTTTTGTGAAGCTTAAAAATTCCTCCGTCATTTGAGCGCAAACTACATGAACCCCAAAATCTTGCCCTCCTGTACGACAATAACCATCTCGATAGTAACCGGTCATAGGACTATTACAACACAGTTGTAAATCTGTTCCTAAAACATTTTTTCCATCCATCATAGCTCAATAACCTCATTACATTTTTTCTCGACAATCTAATAATTTATAGTAACACTAAAAACTCATGAATTATCCTCAAATAATTTGTATTGGTGAAGTCTTATTTGATTGTCTTGCCGATCAATTAGGAAAAGAATTAAAAGACGTTATATCTTGGACAGCCTATCCAGGAGGTGCGCCAGCCAATGTAGCTTGTGGTTTAGTTAAATTGGGGGTTTCTGCTGCTTTTTTATGTTGTGTGGGAAGGGATCAAGCGGGAGATGAATTAATCGAAATTTTAGAAAGAATGGGAGTTAATTTAACAGGAATACAACGTCATCCTACCGCCCCAACTCGTCAAGTTTATGTGACTCGTTCTCAAAGAGGGGAGGGTCAATTTGCTGGTTTTGGTAACATCAAAAGCGAAGAATTTGCCGATACTAAGCTAGATGATAAACAGTTAGGAGAATCTCTATTTTCCAAAGGTAAATATTTGGTTATGGGAACTCTAGCACTGGCTTATGAGCAAAGTCAGCAAGCTATATTTAAAGCTATAGAACTGGCCAAGAAATATCAATTAAAAATTTTGATAGATGTTAATTGGCGGCCTGTATTTTGGGAAAATATAGAAATAGCCAAACCCCTAATTACACAAATATTAAAAGAAGCAGATTTTATCAAATTTTCCCAAGAAGAAGCCAACTGGTTATTTGAGACAGAAAATCCGCAAAAAATAGCTCAAAAATTCCCTCAAGCAAAAGGTATTTTAGTCACGTTAGGAGAAAAAGGCTGTCATTATTATCTAGGAAAAAATCAAGGAATAGTAAAAGGATTTTCTGTTAAAGCAATAGATACTACAGGAGCAGGAGATAGTTTTGTGGCAGGATTTTTATCTCAATGTTGTCGTTATGAAGACGAAATATTAAACAATTCAGAAATAGCAGAACAAACCATTATCTATAGTAATGCTGTCGGAGCATTAACCAGCACAAAACCAGGAGCGATCGCAGGACAACCAACCCAAAAAGAAGTAGAAATGTGGCTAAAAAAAATGAATAAACAAAAATTTTGATAAAATATAAATCTCAATTACAACCCCCAAGTTAATTGATAATTCAAACCCAACAGTACGAGATACCCCTTTGGCCTTAGAATAGTAACCGACAAGCAATCAAACAGTTCAACAGGTAAAAGATGACCAAAACTGTTGCCCAAATAATGACCCAAAACCCCATCACAGTTACCCCACAAACCCCTCTGTCAGAAGCTATAAAAGTCATAGCAGAAAAAAAAATTAGCGGCTTGCCGGTTGTAGATGAGAGTGGTAAGCTTCTAGGTGTAATCTCCGAAACCGATTTAATGTGGCAAGAGACAGGTGTAGAACCACCCCCCTACATAATGATTCTAGATAGTGTCATTTATCTACAAAACCCTGCCCGTTACGACAAGGAAATTCATAAAGCTTTGGGGCAAACCGTTGGGGAAGTGATGAGCGACAAACCAATTACAATTAAAGCCACACAATCCCTGAAAGAAGCAGCCTACGTTATGCACGAAAAAAAAATTCGTCGTTTGCCAGTCATGGATGAAAACGGGACTAAAGTTATTGGTATTGTGACTCAAGGGGACATTATTCGCACCATGGCCCAAGAATAATTGTTACAATCTTGATAGATTGCGAATCTCTTTTTGTCTGATAGGAAAAAACAGGAAAAAAAAGCAAAGGGATGGGGAAAAATGACACAAATGACCACCAGTGTCTCCAATAATGTCATCAGTAACTATATCCAACGGGTGACAGAATGGAGTCAATCAAGTCAACGAATTCCAACAACCGAAGAATTAGAAAACATTGCTGCTGAGTTAGGGATCGATCCAGAAGAAATACAAGCAGCCGAGAAACAATCCCACGATCACTACGTGCGCGCCCAAGGTTATATGCGGTTGAAACATTGGGATGATGCCATCGCTGAACTACAAGAAGCTGTAGCTTTTAACCCCTCTAACCTAGATATGTTAGTGAGTTTAGCCTCTGCCCACATGGGAAGGTGGGAAACCCGTCACAACAAAGAAGACGAAGAAAACATTCGTCTGAGAATTCGTCAATGTCTAGTCATCAAACCAGATTGCGAAGAAGCTTTAAATTTGCTGGCAAGACTGTCCCATATTCTAAAATGGCGTACCCGTATATTTACCGCCATCGGAGTAGGTTTGGGGGGAATTTGTGTAGGGGTAGGAGGAGTATTTTTGTTAGGAAATGCTCTGCCTTCATGGTGGCAAAAGCCCTCTCAACTAGAAGTATTAGAACAAACTGTTACCGATGAACTTAATAGCTTACAACGGCAACAACAAGCCATTAGATCACAAATGATGGCCTTACAACGGCACACAGATCATCGAAATAGGAGAAGTTTATCTGCATTACAAAATCGGATCAATAGTCTAGAAAGGGAAGTAAATGAGCTAGAACGAAAAATAGTAGAAATAGAAAGAGAAAAACCCAGAAAAATAACGCCTCGCTCTTATTATAATCGCTAAATTTTAAACCCAGTAAAATGGGAATGTAAAACAATAGTAAGCCATACATTCCGATTGTTTAATTAAGCCAAATATAATGAGTCTTAAACTTTACTTCCTTAGACACGGAGAAACCGCCTCTTCTCAGACAGGAACCTATTGCGGTGGATTGGACATTGAATTAACTCCTTCGGGGATACAAATGGCCGAGGATTTTGCCAAAAGCTATCAAGATATTCCCTGGACAGCAGTGTACTGTAGTCCATTAAAACGGGCCATGGCAACAGCTAAACCCCTATGCGATCGCTTAAAAATTAACATGGAACTCCGCAACGGCCTCAAAGAAATCTACTATGGAGAATGGGAAGGGAAAACCCCCGAGGAAGTTAACCGAGAGTTTCACGACGACTATGTACGCTGGTTGGCCGATCCTGGTTGGAATAGTCCCAACGGAGGAGAAAAAGGAATAGAGATCGCCCGTCGTAGTTCAGAAGTCCTCGAAGAAATCGAAAACACCCATAAAACAGGTAACGTTTTGGTGGTTTCCCATAAAGCCACCCTACGGATCATTTTATGTTCTCTATTAGGCATAGATGTGGGCCGCTTCCGCGATCGCATCGGAATGGCTGTGGCTGCCCTGACTATCGTAGAAATAGCCGAACACGGTCCCCTAGTTCATGTTATGAGCGATCGCTCCCACATTCGAGCAGAATTAAGACAACGGCAGGGAACCTGAATTGAGGGGTAAAAAATGGGCTTAAAGCTTTATTTCCTCCGTCATGGACAAACCGCCTACAGCAAAACAGGGGGTTACTGCGGCAAAATAGAAAACGACCCTGGATTAACCCCCGAAGGCTACCAGATGGCTCAAGCATTTGCTCAAGCTTACGCTTATTTGCCCTGGGAAGCAGTTTATGTCAGCCCTTTGTACCGCACCAGAGAAACCGCCAGACCCCTATGTGAAACACTAGGGATTTCTATGGAACTAAGGGAAGGACTACAGGAAATCGGTTACGGTAAATGGGAGGGAATGCACCCCAACGACATCAATAATCATTATCACGATCACTATGTAAAATGGTTGACCGATCCAGCTTGGAATGCACCCCCAGGAGGTATCTTCTCAAAAAGCCAGGGGTCACTCGCTGCGAAAACTTAGGCCAA
>NZ_JARVCN010000464.1:0-20290 GCF_038442745.1 Crocosphaera sp. Alani8 | reverse complement strand
GGTTTTAGCCATCGCTTCTCATATCAACTTTTCTTGGTGCAAGATGTGAGTTTTAAAGGCGATCGCAAAGCTTCACGAGGAGATGTATTTATTTGTTGTTGCGTAAACTTAACTCGTAATCTCACTGATTCTTCTTTTGTTTCGGCTTCAAATTGATAATAAATACCTGCTGATACCTGTCGGGGATCTCTACGTCTATGATTTAACTGTGCAGTCAAACAATTTTTACAAATATTTTGATTTGTTTTCTGTTGTATATTCCTTGCCGCATCAATAATTTGATTATCTAAATCTTGAATATTAAAGTTATAGTTTCGCTAACTTTCGGGAACATGACAAATATAATCTCGCAGTGCATTTAACCAATTAAAACGAGAAGAAAAAGGTACAATTTGCCGACAATTAGCGATCGCTCTCTTCTTTCCTTGACTCAAATTTTCTAACCTGGGATGCTTAATAAAAATTCCACTAAGAATTGCCCAAACTATGGTAATAGGTTCGTCATCGAGTTCTAAATATTCCATCAAAGCAAAGCCTAATTCAACTTGTAGAAGTAATCTTGCTTGTGTTACTGCTTGTTCTTCTAATTGATCAATACGATCACTAAAATTCGCAGGAGGTTCAAAAAGGGTATTTGAATATCCAGTGTTAACAGTCATTTAAACATTACCTCCCTTTTGTAACTTAGTAATTTTTTCCCTGACTTGTTGTTTAAAAAATTGGTCACCAACTACCTGAGTTTGTTTAGGTGATTCCTTGGCTTTTTCTTTGACAATTTTGGTATAGTCAGGATAAATATTTACGCAGCGATCTACCCCTGGATACAATTGAACCTCTTTTAAATATTCTGAATGTTCTTTTTTTATTTTTTCTAAATTTAAATATAGGTTAAGTTCGGGGATACCAGGAAAACAAACTCGTTGGCGAATTCCCTCTTTTATTTGTAAAAAACCCACTTCCCATGTCCTCTCATGGACATAATTCAGGTCTTTATGATGATTGCTACATAAACTAGGTTTTAATCCTTTTAATTGCCCATTTTTCTCTGTCAAAATACCACAGCGATCGCAATACCAATAGTCTCGATCTTCTTCACATTCTTCATATAACTCCCCAACATCTTCTGGAGAAATGTATTTAGTACGTCGAAAAGTTTTACGAATATCCTCAGTAGTTGCATATTGATTTTCAATCACAAATCGACGAAATTTTACATATACTTCTTGTGATTTTTCAGGATCATCTTCTACGTAAGCCTTTCGTAATCTATCTAATATACGGGTAAATTTTTGATTATCAATTGCTTCTTGCTTAGTTTTAGTGCTTGCATTTGGGGGGATCTTATCTTGTGCCTCTAATATTTCAAAATAATAATCATTTGCTTCTTCGCTAAAACTTCCCATATCTAATAAACCAAAATCTTGATCAAATTCTGAGGGAATCCAACTATTAGGAAGATAATCTGTTACTGGGGATTCTAGTAACTTCAAAAAACCTCGCATTGTCTTAGGAAAAGAAACACTTTTTTTAATGTCTAAAGATAAAGTATTCATTCCATGATGTAGTAGATCCGGATAGGGATATTTTTGCTTGGAATCTAAATATTCCCTGACACCAATTAATAAATAATCGAATTGACTGTTAGACATAATGTTTATCTGTTATTTAGAGGCAAAAGGCGGCATAACATAACGGGAGTGAGACAACTACAATCTTTATGTTTTTTCTCATCTGCGATACAATCGTCTCATCTATCGTACAAAAGTTTCGATTTTGTGTCAATGGTGAAACAAAATATTTTTCAATGAAACAAGCCTATGAAAAATACTCTCAACGCTGAGAAGTTAGCCAATTTAGTCCGTAGCAAGCGCGGGAATAGGGGACTAAGGGAGACAGCAAAAGAAATTGGCAATGTTAGTCCCTCTACTATTTCACGGGTAGAAAATGGTAAAACGCCAGATATGGATACCTTTTTAGCCTTATGTGAATGGTTGGAAGTTTCTCCCGCGGAATTTATTCAAAATACTGAGGAGGAACAAGATTTAGAGACTCCTGAAGCGATCGCAATTCAATTGCGCGCCGATAAAAACCTTGATCCTGCGATCGCCAATGCTTTAGCCTCTTTAGTTAAAGCAGCATATAAGGATATGACTTCTGAACCAGAGTATACTTTGGAAGAATTATTAGCAGGAGCAAGCAGCGAGGATTTTGCAGGTGAATATGATTGGGGAGAAGTCGTAGGTGAAGAAATCTGGTAATGACAAAAATCTTTATATTCCTAATCGTGGTGATATTGTTTGGTTAGATTTCGATCCACGTACGAGAAGGGAAAAAAAGGGACATGGACAGGCAATTATTATCTCACCAAAAGAATTTAATGGTTTATCTTCTCTAGCTTTTGTATGTCCCATCACCAGTAAAGTGAAAGGTTTTAGTTTTGAAGTGCCTTTGACAACAGAAACAACAACAGAAGGAGTGGTTTTAATTCATCATTTGAGAAGTGTAGATTGGAGAGCCAGAAAAATAAAATTTATCGAACAAGCACCCGTTTCAGTTATCAATGAAGTTTGTGCTAAATTAAAACCTTTGATGTTCGTAACTTAATAATGGGATTAATTGAAAGCTTGTCCACTGAAAATCGACAGAGATTAGAAGCGATCGCTACTGAAAAGAGAAACATTCTCGGCTTTAAAGCTTACGAACCATTGCCAGCAGAAATTTTAGCCGAGCATTTTCAAGCAACAATTTTTACTGCGGAAACAGTACCCAACACAGAATCAGAACAAGTCAAAATATTATGTAATAGCGATAATTGGTCAGCAGGAATTATTAGTCAAAAACCACTTTTGATTGTTTATAACTCCCGTCATACACCAGCACGTAAACAGTCTAATTTAATGCACGAATTTGCTCATATTATCTTAAACCATAAAATGGTCTGTTACGATCCTAAAACTGAACCTCCCCAACGTCGACAACAAGATGAAGACGAGGCAGTTTTTTTGGGGGGATGTTTGCAAATTCCTAGACGGGGTTTACTTTGGGCAAAGCAAAAACAGATGAACTTGTCTCAGGTTGCTGTTCACTTTAATGCCAGCGAAGAGATGGTAAGATTTCGTGGTAATGTTAATGGGATTTTTTTTGATTGTTAGGGGAGTAAAAAGCGATCGCACTTTCCAACCCACCAAGAATCCAAGTATCCTGTACCATTGAACTAAATAGATTTAACCGTTATCTTTAAATACCTGTGAGCAAAACCAAAGTAGGCGATATTTGTGAAGTAAGATGTTTCAACACCGAGCTAGTTACTCAAATTCGAGAAACTTTACCCCCAGAAGATTCTTTAGAGGAAATGACTGTCATTTTTAATGCTTTATCAGATCGCTCGCGAATTAAGATACTTTATGCTCTCAAAAACGGGGAAGAACTTTGTGTTTGTGACATTGCAACCCTCTTAAATGTTAAGATTGCTACTGCTTCCCATCATTTGCGGAAAATGCGAGATTTGAAATTACTTAAATATCGTAATGATGGAAAATTAGCTTACTATTCTTTAAAAGATGAGCGAGTAACGGACATACTCAGTTACTCCTTGCCAAACTTTATCTAAATTTTCTCTACCGTCTTTTAATTTCTCTCAATTATCTTGATTGAAAAATATTTAGTGTTTGGATACATTCTAATGTTCTTTTAAACGTTTGAAAGATATAATAAATATTGCTCAAACATTGATTTGAACGTCTAACCCAAAATCATTGCAGAATATGATTGCTAATACTTGGGTTTCTTGACGGTGGTTTTTGCTTAATATGCAGAGAAGGTTCTTACTGAAGCCTAAAGTAGATATAATAATGGTTATCATTCTACAAATCACAATAAATAAAATTAGTTTTTAATTACTACTGAAGTCGAGAGTTAAACTACTTAAAAAATCAAAAGACAATGAAAGCTAGATATACTCGTTCTCAAAAGCAAATTATTCAGGTACTTAAGTCATTAAATCATGACATCTCTGCGCAGGATCTATATGCAGAACTCAAAAATCGAGATCAACCTTTAGGATTAGCAACAGTTTATCGCGCCTTAGAGGCTTTGAAAGGGAAAGGAATGATCAAAGCAAGGACTTTGAGCAGTGGAGAAGCACTTTACAGCTTAACTTCTGAAGATAAACACCACTTAAATTGTGTTAACTGTGGTCGATCTTTCACCATCGATGGGTGTCCTATCCGCGATTTTGAAGAAATATTACAACAGAGTCATCATTTCCAAGTCTACTATCACACATTAGAATTTTTTGGAAAATGTTATCAATGTCAGACAAAATCCGCTCTTTGAGTAACCATTATTGGTTGTTAGTACAATAATTTTTTGTTTATGATAATCATTATCATTCTATCTTTGATAATCTTATGAAGTTATCCCATTTACTGACAACTGTTAGAACAAATTTCGTACAACGTGCCACAATTGGTATCTTCACTTGTTTGAGTGCGATCGCTTGTAGTACAGAACCTACACCCCCAACAAGTTCTGAGCAACCCGCATCCTCAACCGCTTCTGCTCCCAAGATTGTCGCTACTTTTTTGCCGGTTCATTTATTTACTAAAGCTGTGGTGGGAGACACAGGAGAAGTAGATATTTTGATTTCCCCCGGAGCAGAAGTTCACGACTATCAAGCTACCCCAGAAGATGCCAAACTGTTAGCAGAAGCAGACATATTAGTAGAAAACGGATTGGGGATGGAAGAGTTTCTGTCGGATTTAGTAGCCAATGCCGGTAACTCTACACTCCAGCAAATCGATGCTAGTGAAGGAATAGAAGCAATAAAAGAAAAGGATGATGAACATGAGGGACATGATCATGAAGGACATGATCATGACGAACATGGACATGAGGGACACGATCATGAAGGACACGATCATGATAAACAAGGACATGAGGGACATGGACATCACCATGCAGAGGGAAATCCCCACGTTTGGTTAGATCCTGTTTTGGCGCAACAACAAGTAGCTAATATTAGAGATAGGTTAATTGAAATCAACCCCGATAATGCAGATGATTATCGTAGCAACGCTGATGCTTATGTTGAACAACTACAGCAGCTAGATAATGAATTTAAAGAGAAATTAGCACCAGTTCAAGGTTGCAATTTTATTACTTTTCACGATGCTTTTCCCTACTTAGCACAACGGTATGGACTGCAACAAGAAGCAATAGTTTATATTCCTGAAGACAGCATTACTCCCCAAGATATTCAACGAGTACAACAACTAGCTAACGAACATCAAGTTAAAGCATTACTGACTGAACCTGGACTCAAAGACAAACGCATTGAGCAAATATCCAGTGACTTAAATGTATCCTTAGAAGCACTCAACCCTCTAGAATCAGGAGAAACCGATCCCCAATACTATTTTCAAGTGATGCGAGGTAATTTAGAGGCGTTGTTAAGAGCTTGTCAAAGTACCTAACAGTTAATAAATTGCTCTTTCTCTGTGTTCATTTTGAATCATATTAGTAAATTGAATGTGCCAAAATTTATCTATTACTCAACCCATTGTTACGGTTAAAGATTTATCGGTTATGCGTGGGGGGTATCTAGCGGTAGATAATGTTTCTTTTGAATTGTTTTCAGGTACTCATACAGCCATTATTGGTCCCAATGGTGCAGGGAAAACCACACTAATTAAATCAATTTTGGGGTTAATTACCCCAAACTCGGGTGAAATTAGATTTTTTAATGGTGCTGGTAAATCATCAAAAGCATTAGAACAAGAAATTGGCTACATTCCCCAAAAATTTCCCTTTGAAAGCACTTTTCCCCTAACGGTAGCAGAATTAGTAGCTTTGGGATTAAATAACAAACAGTGGTGGTATTCTGGCCAAAGAAAACGAGAGAAAATTTACCGAACCTTAGAGCAAGTTAATCTGATTAAACAAGCAAAACAAAAAATTGGTACTCTTAGCGGGGGAGAATTAAAAAGGGTTCTCTTAGCTTATTGTTTAGTGGTTCCCCGTCGTTTATTGGTTCTTGATGAAGCTTTAGCGGGGGTAGATGCTACAGGAGAAATAGAATTTGCAGCTCTACTTAATAGTCTTAGACAAGAACAAAACTGGACAATCTTGGAAGTTTCCCACGATTTAGATTTAGTTAGTAGCTATTGCGACTCGGTACTGTGTTTAAACCGTCGTTTATTAAGTCAAGGTTCACCAGAAACCGCTCTCACCCCAGAAAATCTCTTAAGAATCTATGGTTCTCTAGTTAGTTCTACCTGTCATCATCATGAACCTAACCGATTTAGTTAACCTTTTTAGCTTACCTTTTATGCAACGAGCAGTGCTAGGAGGGGTGCTGTTAGGTATTTTAGGGGGAATTTTGGGCAGTTTTTTGATTCTGCGTCGTCTTTCTCTGTTTGGGGATACGGTAGGACATTCAGCCATGTTAGGAGTGGTTTTAGCTGCTTTGTTACAACTTCCTGCTACTTGGACATTAATTGGTTTTACCGTTGCTTTTGGTTTGGGGGTTGTTTATTTAATCGATAGAACCGATTTAGGAAGCGATACAGTTTTGTCTATTTCTTTGTCAGGTTCCGTCGCTTTAGGAACAATTGGCTTTAGTTATTTGCAAGGATATAGGGGCAACTTATTGTCAATTTTATTCGGAGATATTCTAGCTATTGGTAATACAGATTTGATTTTATTGTTATTGCTTTTGATCATAACTTTAACTTGGTTGATGATCACTTTACCAGAGCAAATATTACTAACTCTTAATAAAGATTTAGCTTTAGTTAAAGGGGTACCTGTTAATAGTTATCGCTATCTATTTATTATCTTATTATCTATTACTATTGCTCTGACTATTCGAGCAGTTGGTATTCTCTTGGTTAACAGTTTTTTAGTCATTCCGGCTGCTAGTGCTAGATTAGTTTGTCAGCAGTTTGTCTCATTTTTAGCCACTGCTGCCGCTATAGGTGCGCTGAGTGGAGTAATGGGAATGATTATATCTGGTGTTATGGATCTACCTAGCGGACCAAGCATTGTTTTAGTTCAATTATTTGGGTTTTTGATTCTAACTTTATGGAGTCGACAGGGTTGATTATAATGTCGTTTCAAATAATTGTAGAAAACTACAATCCATAGCAAAAATCAACAATTAGTCATATCTCAGATAATAATCTTCATTAATTTTCCCTTGATTCGTAATATTTAGTTATTTATCTTTTCAGTTTATTTGATATATTCTTTATTAAAAATTAATGTTTAAATTATTAGCGACAGTTAAGTTAATTATCCCCTAAAACAACAAAATACTCAAGTACAACGGATACAGATTTTCTCTAATGGAGTAATTATATTCAAGAATAGAGAGAAGATCACTTGTAAACTTATTGGAGTTTCTTGTTGTTAAAAGCTTGAATCTCAAATTCCATCGGTTTATTTAAGTCTACACAAGAAATCAGGAGTCTTGATCATGGCTAAAATTGGTATTTTTTACGGAAGTACATCGGGAATAACCGAAGAAATCGCTACCACTATACGGGAAAAATTAGGGGAGGAAGAATGCGATCTCTATAGCATGGAAGATGATTTTGACGAATACGGTCAACTCCTCGACTACGACTATTTATTATTAGGGTGTTCCACTTGGGGAGCAGGAGACGTGCAGAACGATTGGCGCGATCCCCTATTTGAAATGGAATTGGAAAAACCCGATTTTAGCGGTAAAACCATCGCTTTATTCGGAGCAGGTGATCAAGTAGATCACGGAACCGAATTTGTCAGCGCATTGGGTAAAATGTATAGCCACTTTAAAACCTTGGGAGCTACCCTAGTAGGAGAATTCCCCAACGAAGGCTATACGTTTGAGTATTCTTCGGCACTGATGGATGACAAGTTTGTGGGACTTCCCATAGACGAAATCAACCAAAGCGATAAAACCGAAGAAAGAATTGATCAGTGGGTTGAATCCATACGTCCCATCTTTTTAGAGAACTAAAGCAATCATTCCATCGAAAATCAAGTAAAATGGGGACTAGATAGGGGATTCTTTCAGAGAATTGCTCTAATTGTCCCCTTTTTAATGGCTTCATGATTTATCTATTCTTTACCCGTGTTATTTAAAGTCCGTTGTCGTCCCGCTTTTGCGGCTTTGTTTGTCACCCTCAACCCAGGAGAAAAAATAACAGTCAAAACCGATTCTATTATCAGTATGGATGGTGAGATAACTATCAACACTGGATTCTGTGGGTTTTGGTTATCGGCCTTATTGAGAAAATGTTTTGGTGGAACAGATGTTTTTGTGGATTATTTGAGCAACGAAACAGATAATCCTCTTACAGTGGTATTGAGTCAGACAACCATTGGGGATATCGAACGCATCGATTTATCCCAAGGATCGATTTGTGTACAACCAGGAGTATTTTTAGCCTATACCAAAGGGGTGAAAATCCAGAATTACTGGGCCGGTTTCGGTAGTTGGTTGGCAGGAGAAGGGTTATTTAAAACTAAATTGAAAGGGAAGGGAAGAGCATTTATTGCCGCCTATGGGGGAGTTATCAAAACAACCGTCTATCAAGACTTGATCATGTCTCAGGGACATTTATTGGCCTATAGTTCTAAAACACGTTTAAAGTATCGCAAGAAGGATAAAAAAGTTAATCTTACCGTTTCAGGATTTCAGTCTAAGAATAAACGAACTCAAGGGGTTTTGATTTATTATCAATCCCGTAATCTTCAAGGGTTAATTAATTATCTTCGCTCTCTGGTTTAGGGTGTTATTTTATTAAGTATTTTTTAATTAATTCTTAATCTTTCTGATGTGATTGGTAAGTTGCTGGATTCGGATAAAATCAATTATCATTGACAGTGGCCTTACTCTCTATGTATATTGCCCCGATGAGTTCTTTATCAACCAATATTATTTTCAAAGAAAAACTTAACCAACGTATAAAAATAGCCATTGATCACGTTCATTTATATGTAAAAGATACAAATCACTGGAAAAAATGGTTTATTGATGTAATGGGTTTTTACTCCATTGCTGGAGGAAAAGGTGACTGTACTCATACAGAAATTGTAAAAACAGGAAGTAAAGAAAACTCAATTATTTTTGTTATTTCCTCTCCTTTATCTTCTCAAAGTCCTGTAGCTAAATATTTAGAGATTCATCCTCCTGGTGTTGCTGATGTTGCTTTCAGTGTTAACGATTTACAAACAATACTAGGAAAAATTGATGGTTTTTATAATGGGATAAAAGAATCAATTAAAGAAAGAGCATACCCTAGAGGTTATTTAAAATGGAGCAAAATTTTTAATCAAAATGGCTTAACTCACAGTGTCTTTGAACGAAGAGGAAATACGCCGGTTTTACCTAAAGATTGGCTTCAAGAAAGAGCAGTCAATGTAAACAAGAAAAATTATTTTCTCGAATTAGATCATTTGGTCTTAAATGTGGCAAAAGGGCAGATGAAATCGACCATGAAATGGTACGAGCAAGTATTAGAGTTTCAAAAAAAACAATTCTTTAAAATAGAAACTCCCCGATCAGGTTTATATTCTCAAGTTTTGTTTCACCCCGTTGGTAATATACAATTACCCATTAACGAACCTATTTCTAGAAGTTCTCAAATTCAAGAATTTTTAGATATTAATAATGGCTCAGGAATTCAACATATTGCCCTAAGAACAAACAAAATTGCCGAAGTAACGCAACAATTACGGAAAAAAGGAGTAGCTTTTTTAAAAGTTCCCAGTGCTTATTACGAAAATTTGGCTAAAGTTAACTTAAACCTAAAATTTCATCCCGAAGAATGGCAAACAATCGTTAAAGAAAATATCTTACTAGATCAAGAAGGAAACAAAGAAAAAGAATCACGGAATAAAAATTATCCTTTACTCTTGCAAATATTTACCCAACCTATTTTTGAGCAACCTACTTTCTTTTTTGAAATCATTGAAAGAAGAAAAGATGCAACCGGGTTTGGGGAGGGAAACTTTCAGGCCTTATTCGAAGCCGTGGAAAGAGAACAAAGAAAACGAGGAACCTTGATAAATTAATGATTATTGAAAAAATCTGAAGCCATAGTCTTTGGGATAATTCGTTATCATAAGATAAAAAAATAGTCTTTATTTTTAATTGTCGAATGCCAACAAAAATAACTCAAGTTACCCCAGTTACCACCGACATAAATTCCCTATTCGTGTCCCCTACCCAAGTGATGCAAGGAGAGGGAGTTATTAGTCAAGCAGGAGAAACAATCTCTCGCTTAGGTAAACGTCCTCTAGTGGTGGGGGGTAAGGAAACTCTGGGGATGATGTCAGACTATTTAAAGCCAGTTTTTCAAAAATTTAAGCTAACGGGAGCATTTGATAGCTACGCACCAGATTGTTCCGAAACTTCCTTAAAAACCCTCTCCAAAACTACCCAAGACCATCAAGCAGATTTGATTATTGGAGTGGGTGGAGGAAAAGCCCTAGATACCGCTAAATTGCTCGCCCATCAGCAAAAACTCCCCATCGTTACTATTCCTACCTCTGGGGCTACTTGTGCCGCCTGGACAGCCCTTTCTAATATCTATACAAATCAAGGGGCTTTTCAATACGATGTGCCATTATCTCGTTGTCCTGAGCTACTGATTTTAGACTATGATTTGATTAAGACAGCCCCCAAACGGACTTTGGTTGCTGGTATTGGAGATGCGATCGCAAAATGGTACGAAGCGTCTGTTAGTAGTGGGCAGTCTAAAGCAACCCTGACCATCGCTGCAGTACAACAGGCTAGAGTATTACGGGACATTCTCTTACAAAAATCCGTCAGTGCCTTGGATAACATAGGGGGAGAAGACTGGCGAGAAGTAGTCAATGCTACGGTACTATTAGCCGGAGTGATTGGGGGTTTAGGAGGGGCGAATTGCCGCACTGTAGCCGCCCATGCTGTCCACAATGGTTTAACCCACATTCCGGCGGCACACGATGCCTTACACGGTGAAAAAGTGGCTTATGGTATCTTAGTGCAATTACGTTTAGAAGAGATGCTGCAGGGGAATCAATTGGCTACTACTTCTCGACAGCAATTGTTAAAGTTTTATGAAAAAATTGGTTTACCTAAAAGTTTAGAAGATTTGGGCTTATCTCAAGTCACATTGGAAGAGTTACGTCGTGCTGCGGTGGTAACTTGTCATCCTAATTCCGATATTCATCGTTTACCGTTTAAAGTATCACCAGAACAATTATTATCGGCGATGGTATCAACTTTAGAATAATAATTATCGGTGTATTAGCCTGGTGTAATACGCCGTACAATTAGTTTGGGTAAAAAAGGATGAAATGGGAAGAAGTTTGTGAGCATAAACAGTTACAAGATTTGCCCTTTAAAATCGAGTTGAATAAGTGGGGACAAATTGTAATGAGTCCAGTAAAGATTAAACATTCTTTTTATCAAGGAAGAATTCAGCGTTTATTAGAATCTTTATTGGACACAGGAGAAGTGATGCCAGAATGCGCTATTAAAACCACAGAGGGTGTGAAGGTAGCTGATGTGGTGTGGTGTTCAGAGCAAAGATTTGACATCATTCAGGAAGAAGTATCCGCTTCTATTGCACCAGAAATTTGTATAGAAGTTAAATCAGTTGGGAACAGTTTAGATGAATTACAATTTAAGAAAAATTTGTATTTAGAAGCGCAAGCTTTGGAAGTGTGGTTGTGCGATGAAGAGGGTAAAATAAAATTTTATGATTCACAAGGGGAATTAGATAACTCCTTATTGGTTCCTGAATTCCCCAAGGAAATTAAGCGGTAAAATTATAGTCCGATATATTTTACTTAGATTTCTAGTTAAAAGTTTACCTGCGATCGCTCTTTCCAAAACAGGAACAGAATCAATCACAGGTATAATATTAACCTCTCAGGTTATATTTAGAATAAGCCTAAAGTTAAAGACTCATCAATGGGGAAAGTCGCACCAGCACCTAACCATAAGGTAACTACAGTTCCGAAGAGGAAAACAGCAGTTGCAATGGGACGACGGAAAGGGTTTTGGAACTTGTTGACACTTTCGATGAAAGGAACCAACATTAAACCCAAAGGAATGGCTGCTTGACAAGCGATTCCAAGTAGTTTATTGGGAAGAACCCGTAAAATTTGGAAAACGGGGTATAAATACCATTCGGGTAAGATTTCGAGGGGAGTGGCAAAAGGATTAGCTGGTTCTCCCACTAAAGCGGGATCGAGTACCGCTAAACCAACCAATAAACCGATGGTTCCGAAGATAACCACAGGGAACACATAGAGTAAGTCGTTAGGCCAAGCAGGTTCACCGTAGTAGTTGTGTCCCATTCCTTGGGCTAATTTTGCGCGTAGCTTAGGATCGCTTAGATCCGGCTTTTTTTCGATGGCCATTGTATAGATTTCTCCTTATTTAAATATAGGATCAGCAGTGTCTTTATCCGAGTACGGATAATCAGTGATCGATTATGCTATATTTTCTGGCATTTAACTGTTCACTGATCACCGTTGGTCACTTTAAATTCGCCTTACAAGGGACCAGAGATACCTTGCTTACGAATCATTAAGAAGTGGGCTAACATGAATACTGCGATTAACCAGGGGAACACAAAAGTGTGCAGACTGTAGAAACGGGTTAAAGTTGCTTGTCCAACGCTTTGACCACCTCTGAGGAGTTCAACCATTTGGTCACCCACTACAGGGATAGCCGCAGGAACACCAGACACAATTTTAACCGCCCAGTAACCAACTTGGTCCCAAGGTAAAGAGTATCCTGTTACTCCGAAAGAAACGGTGATAACCGCTAAGATAACTCCTGTCATCCAGGTTAACTCACGGGGCTTTTTGAAACCACCTGTTAAATAAACACGGAAGACGTGGAGGATCATCATTAACACCATCATACTGGCGGACCAGCGATGGATAGAACGAATTAACCAACCGAAGTTTACCTCGTTCATGATGTACTGAACAGAAGCAAAAGCGTCAGTAACTGTTGGTTTGTAATAAAAAGTCATGGCGAACCCAGTGGCGAACTGAACAATAAAGCACACTAGGGTAATTCCACCAAGACAGTAGAAAATATTAACGTGGGGGGGTACGTATTTGCTGGTAATATCGTCAGAAATAGCTTGGATTTCTAGACGATCATTGAACCATTTGTAAACTGGGGAATCTGTAACTTGTTTAGAAAACATTGAAGCTGCAATCCGCTATCTAGTTAAGGATGGATAATTTAGATGTTAATGACAGTGTACTATGACGTTGCCTATCTTAAACGTTCGGACTGAACCCGATATTTAGAATAGGTAGTATACCTTACTAGAAAATTTAGCACAATCGTCTCCTGAGTTCAAAGGGCAGTGTGAGAAGATGGGATGTGTAGGTTAATGGACAGGAGCGGAAAATGACTATACAGCAAGGACTCCAAGGGGTTAATGTGTTTCTGGTGGGTATGATGGGAACCGGTAAAACTACGGTGGGGCAAAAATTGGCACAACGTTTAAATTACCGTTTTTTTGATAGCGATGTCTTGATTGAACGAGTAACAGGACAAAGTATTAAAAATATTTTTGCTACCCAAGGAGAGGAGGCATTTCGCCAAGTTGAAACGGAGGTACTTTCGGAGTTAGCTGCTTATACAAAAAGTGTCGTTGCAACGGGAGGAGGTAGCGTATTAAAGGCAAAGAATTGGAGTTATTTGCACCACGGTTTGATTATTTGGTTGGATGTTTCTATCCCTATCCTAAGCAAACGTTTAGCTAGAGACACAACTCGTCCCCTATTACAGAAGAAGGATTTGAGTTTAACGTTACAATCTCTACTGGAGCAACGTCGCCCTTTGTACGCTCAAAGCGATTTACAAGTCATTATTAACAGACACCAAACCGCTGATGATACGGTTGAACAAATTTTAGAATTAGTCCCTACTGTCATTCAGGGTAAGTGGGATACTTCTCAAGAATTTAACTAACTTTGAAAAGCTGTTTCCGTAAATTTAAGGATGCCTATCATTACTGCTAAGAATTAAAATCGCAGTGAATATTAATTCAATGATATGGAAAGTTTATGCGGCAAGTTTTAACAACGGGAATGATTATTTTTTCTTCTTTGCTCGGGGCGACAATGATTATCAGTAATGTCCACGCTGCTCCTAATTGCTATGGGGTTGACCAAGGAGGAAATAGTATCGATTTATCTGGATTGTGTTCTCCCTCAGCTAATCCTAATACACAGCCCTCTACTCCTGTCAATTTGAACCCAACCCCGGAAGAAACAACCGATTTAAACAATGATAAAGATCCCGAAACATCTGCTAGAGAAGAAGTAGAAAAAGATATACAATCTTGCTTTAGTAGTGCTGCTTGTACCCAGATTATGGAAGGAGGAAACGAACCGGAAAAAACCCCCCATCAAATCCGTATCGATCAGGTTTTAAATGGAGGTAGAGTCAATCCAAATTAGTCAGTTAGAATTCTACTTCATTAGCAAAGCTTTGGCGACGTTTAAAATGAAATGCACCAGCAACCGATCCCCAAACTAATTCGTTAGTAACAGGATCGTAACCCCGATCCAAACTAATTAGTTTTTCCTCGTCTATTTCAAAGCTATTGTCTAAATAAGTTTCTCTTCCTTTGCGGGTGACACGACAATTTTTTCCGGGTTTAACCACTCCTTTAAAACTGGTTCCAGTCCAGTTGATAAACATATCACACCCTCCCATTAACTCGATGTCATTAGGACTAATTTCTTTTAATTTCTTTTGATCTCGGGCAGCCCCTAAAAAGGATTCTTGATCCTTAAGTTTGTAATTTTCTAATTCCATTCTTCCTTCAATAATTTTTAATCTTAGTACCCGCACCCGATAGGGTTGATCTAAAGCATAATCATAAGCTTGTTCTAAAAATAAACTAGGTTCAGGAAAATTAGCAATGGGTAAAGGGCGGATACAAACTCGAATATGAGCATAAAAAGGAGGATTTTCAAAGGCCTGTTCTTGATTACTAAAATCAGCACACATCCAACCGGCCAAGGTTTTTAAATCGGTAGCGTGAGACATAATACTTATATATATTTAATGAGAAAGAAAATTAACGCAATTACTATTGTATCTTGAAGGGTGAAAATTTTTAATCTGGAAATTAATCTACTATTAATAGGTTTTTGAGACAGATGGGGTTATGCTGATTGTGGGTTTAATACCCCTAACGAGAGATGAGATTAATAATGTTTAACCTTGCCAAACCCTTCTACCCCCTTGTCCTCACGGTGACCGAAAATAACCCTGAAAATGCCCATCAACAACTACTGAAAACCCTTCACAGTTTAGACAAAAATCGTGGTAAAACATGGAGCAAATGGGTATTATCCAATTTAGAGAAGTCTTTTCGTTTTGAGGATCATCGTTTAGAACAAAATCTGTGGGGCCTAACCTTCAAAAGTCCTGTGGGATTGGCTGCTGGTTGCGATAAGGACGGTTTGGGGGCTGGTATCTGGGGTCATTTTGGGTTTGGATTCGCTGAAATTGGAGCCGTTACCCTCTACGAGCAACCTGGGAACCCAAAACCTCGTTTATTCCGTTTACCCCAGGACGAAGGGGCTTTAAACCGCTTGGGGGCTAACAATCAAGGTGCTAAAACAGTAACCCAAACCTTAGCAGAAACCTGGCAACGGCAACCCCGTCAGATTCCTATTGGTATTAATTTGTGTAAATCAAAAGTTACTCCTCTGGACCAAGCGGCCGGGGATTATGTGGGAAGTTTTCGTTATCTTGTGGATTATGCAGACTATTTTGTGATTAATGTTAGTTCCCCCAATACCCCTGGACTGCGATCGCTACAAGAAGGAGAACAACTTAACGATATTCTCTACGAATTCCAATCGATTAATCAACAAAAAAAACCTCTCCTAGTTAAGATTTCCCCTGACTTAAGTTGGGAGGCTATTAAACTAATTATTGACTTGGCTAAAACTTACGAGTTAGCAGGAATTATTGCCACGAATACAACTATTAAACGGGATGGTTTAAAGACAGAAATATTAGAAAAAACAGGTCATAGCCTCCAAGAAGAAGCAGGGGGAATTAGCGGCAAACCAATCCGTCAACGTTCTACAGAGGTAATACGTTTTATTTACGAACAAACCCAAGGCAATTTACCTATTATTGGGATAGGTGGGATTTTTACTGCGGAGGATGCTTGGGAAAAAATTGTAGCAGGAGCCAGTTTATTACAATTATATACTGGTTGGATTTATCAGGGACCTTGGTGTATTCCTGATATTGCTCAAGGATTAATTGAGCATCTAGAAAAGCACAAACTATCCCATATCTCTGAGGCAGTAGGGATGAATTGCAAGGGTTAGTTTAACTTAGAAATGGTGAAGCAAATAATCAATTTTTAATGAAGGGTTATTGTGCTTCTTTAGTTGTGGGATGATTTCTTAGTTCATGCTCTTTGTAGGCTTTAGCAGAGGCTTTAATCCAAATTGTAGCGGCTAAAGAAAAAGGAACAACCATGACTACAAATCCAGTAATTAAAGGATGTTGACGACCAAAAGGATTGTTCATTAAGAAAGCAATAATTGAACCACAATAAATGAGTCCCAATAAGGGCAACCCGATCACTAATATGGCAAACTTTGTATCTTTATCCATCGTTCAATCCCTCAGTGTTTAGCAAGCTTGTCTATGCTTAAATTTTAATTCAGTTTTAGCTAAGTTCGACGTTTTAAGCGAATTGATTTAATAAAGTATTTTTTAAAGCTAAAAAATGATCGATTAGTGAGGAAAAGGTTTCTAACCTAAGCTTGGTCTTGGGATAGGATAAAAGCTAAGAGGAGAAAATAGTAAAGGGTTATGGCGTTTTTCTTAGCACACATACTACCCGAAACCCGATACAGTGGTTGCGGTCGGCACGCCTATTATCGAGGTCTCGGTAGGCGGAACGGCAGTTCGACTGATAGTTGATCCAAGAACCACCTCGCAGAGGTGAACGATTCTCGTTACCATTTAACCAAGGACTCCCATAATTCGGCGCACCTTTGTAACTATCATGCCAATCATCGGCACACCACTCACGAACATTTCCGTGCATATCAAATAGTCCAAAGGCATTAGTCACATCAAAATAACCGACTGGGGTGGTTTGTTCTCGATAGTCTTCTTTGAGAACTTTACTATAAGATTTTGACAATTGGTATTCTTCGTTATCAGTTCCTCGATAGTTAGCTAATTCTCTTGTTATTGTTTCTCCAAAATGAAACGGGGCGGGGGTCCCAGCGCGACAAGCATATTCCCATTGCGCTTCACTAGGTAGTTTATAGTCTTTTCCTGTCAGTTTTGATAGTCGTTGACAGAATTCGATTGCTTCGTACCAGCTAACACATTCAACAGGTCTTTGCCATCGCTCAATCCCTTTGTAAGACTGTTTAAATTGAGATGGATCTTCTTGTAAGTCTATCTTAAATTTTAAGTCTGTTTTGGTGGCTATCGCTTTCCATTGACCTTGGGTAACAGGATAACGTCCCATGAGAAAAGAAGATATCGTTACCTCATGTTGAGGTGTTTCGTTCTGAAGACTACCTTCTTCATCTTCTGGTGCGCCCATTGTAAAGGTACCATCAGGGATTAAAACCATTTCTAAAGGGACATCATCAATATAATCTCTGTAAGCTCTAAACTTTTGCTTTAGGCGTTTAATTATCATTTTTTCTGCCATAACATTTCCTAGTTATTTGTTTAGTTGTAATAATAAGGTTTAATTTGTCCAGGTTAGACTCACATCTTGCACCTTCGATAAAACTGGCTAGTTTGTAAGCGTTTAGCTATCAGCCATCAGCTGAAACATATCAATCCCTATCATCTACTGTGAGTAAAATTAAACGAATGCTGACTACTGACTGCTGACTGCTGACTAATTTAAGTTTTTCTATACTGGTGCAAGATATGAGTTAGACACCCAAAATCAAAAAAGTCCTAGTTTTACTATCAATTAGTTTTAAAGCTACTTCTAATTATCATCTTTCTGAAGTAATTAAATCTCTTCTTCTGACTTTATTAATTACCGAGCACACATACTATGCGAAAACCGTTAAAGTAAAGGGTCATGAAGCGAAAACTTTGGATGAAGCAAATCGCAGAACGGCAACTATTAGGATAGTTGTTCCAAGAACCGCCCCGCAGTACTGATTTTGAATCATAGTGCTTGTTTTTAGCTAAATATGAGATTTCAAATTCCATCCAAGCACTACCATCAGTGGGCGCACCTTCATAATTATCATGCCAGTCATCAAGACACCATTCCCAAACATTACCGTGCATATCGTACAATCCAAAGGCATTGGCCGGGAATTGACCAACGGGGGTGGTTTCTTCTCTATATTCGCCCTTGGGTTCCTCAGCATAAGGATGATTAGAAGGATTATAATTAGCCAGTTCTTCTGTGATAGTTTCTCCAAAGTAAAAAGGTGGGTAAGATTCACCTTGTTCGAGGTTTAGGGGTTCTGTCATAGCCCGACAAGCGTATTCCCATTGGGACTCAGAGGGTAACTGATAGTACCTTCCTGTGAGCTTAGAGAGGCGTTGACAGAATTCTACGGCTTCGTACCAGTTAACTTGTTCAACAGGCCGAGTATCCCCCTTAAAGTTTGAGGGATCTTCGTCTAAGTCGATGTTAACTTTTAAATCACTTTGAGAGGCTATCGCTTTCCATTGTGCCTGAGTAATGGGATATTTGCCCATGAAAAAGGAAGAAAGGGTAACATTATGTTGAGGTTTTTCACGTCTATAATAATCCCAATTAAACTTTTTGACTAATCTCTCAATTTCAGCGTTGTCAGTTCCCATTGTAAAAGTACCACCAGGGATAGCTACCATTTCGAGAATAACGTTATCTGTCAAAGATTCAGTAAAGAAAGAGGCGGTATGGGTAGTGGTTTTGATGATTTCACCACGACGGTTTACGGTGGGGGTTTGAAATGTCCATTTTTGTAAGAGTTCTTCTTCTTCAAAAACAATGGTGGCCACTTCTGCTTCAAATTCAAAGGTTTCTAATGAGGAAATCTCAGAAGGTTGAGAAATAGATTGTTTTACTGTGGTGTATTGTTTAGCAAATTCACCATAAACACCCCCTAACCTCTGTAAAGTCACAGCAGATATTTCGACAAAATGACGAACTGACTCTGGTAATCTATCTGTTAATGAGCGATCTAATAAAATAGCTTCAAAAATATCTTGATCATCTCCTAAATATAGAGAAATATAATCAGAAATAAAGGTAATGGTGTCAACTAATTCTTCCTCTGTCGCTTCTTTTTCTAAGGCTTCTCGTATCTCTGGTTTAAATTCTAATTCAACAATATTTAAAGAGTCATTACTTAATGATTTAATAGTATTTGATAAGGGTTTAAATATTCCTCCCATTAAAACTTCAGCAATGATTACAGCAGGAAGTTCATACTCGGGACTAAAATTAAAGGTTGAATCTAAAAATAGTAAATTTTTTACTTTTTTGAGGTTGAAATTTTCAGGAGATAAAGAAGGAACTGATTGAATAATGAGACGAATAATAGGTAAGGTTACAGGAACAGCACTTAGACGATGGGCTAATTCTTGAGCTTTTTCTGAGGCATTTTCATAAAAACGGTTTAAGATTTGTTCAGAGGATAAAGATTGGATGATTTGTGAAGGTAATGATTCAGTCGAAGCGGAGATTACTTGATGTAAATCTGGCAAATTAGTTTTTTCAACTAAAATACCTGGTAACTTTGCTTGTTTTTGTTCACTGACGAGATTTACCCATTTTTGTAGGGATTTAGGGTCTAAAGTAATGATGGGAAGTTTTAAATATTTTTGTTGATTAGATAGTGATAAATCTTTGATAGTTAATTGTTGGTTTATTGTGTAAGGTAAATTAATAGACCCAATTGTAGGAGATTGTAAAACCACTTCTTTTTTACGGTTTAGCGCAGTTCTAGTCCAAAGGTGTTGGGGAAATAATTGTAAGAGGGTAACAAGAGATTTTTTACTCCATTTATCGATGATGTTTACATACTCATTTTGATACCAGTGAACGGAAGCAAAATCACTGATAATTATAATTAATTGTTTATCGGGTGAATTATCAATAATTTTTTCTGGATTATATTGTGCTGAATTATCTTCATAAGTTGATTGTAAAACTACTTGTTTTTGCTGATTAGTTTTCATCCAGAAAATATCAAATTCATGAAATAGAAGCTTCTCAAAAAGTCTGGGGGGACTCGCCGAAAGTTAGGGGACAAA
>NZ_JARVCN010000463.1:0-2135 GCF_038442745.1 Crocosphaera sp. Alani8 | reverse complement strand
CTCCAAACAGATGCAAGAAAATAACCGGGAAACTCTTTCTTGGAAATCACCTAAGTTGTTGCTGTTGCTCTAATTCTCGTTGCCGTTGCTGAGCTTCCAACCATTCCTGGCGACGTTCATCAGTCCATTGGTCAGCATCAGGTTTGTATGCCCACAAGTTAAAGCCCCAGGTGTCTTGACCCCTGTATAAGTAGTCCTTGGGGTTGGCTTCGTTGCTTCGACAGTGGACTAGGCCGGTTGTTGTGTTTTGACGACAATCACTCCTTTCTCCTTGGCATACTGGACAGGGAGTACGGCGGTTATATCTAAGCCAGGTCATACGTCCCCCCTAACTGTGATATAGAGGGGTTGATGATGGAACTTAAGAAGAATTTTCCATCATGCCCTAATCCGCCACAAAGCAGACTGTATATAACTTTCATAAATGTCTCCAGAAGTCATTTTTGTCCGACTGGAGATGCACTGTTGTGATTGCTTACTTGGTAAAACTAAGTTCGGACAACTAAGATAAAGATACAATTATGTGTTTGAATCTGGTGGATGTTCACTCACCAGTTGTTGCGCTGTCCGCTTAATAAGCAGTCATCATTGATAGAGCATCCCCAGTCTTTCCTATTTCGATTGAATTACATATCCAACTAAATCTATGCTTCGACTCATGGGCATAGTTATCCGTCTATGGAATTGAGATGCTTTCCAAGTTAACCCGTCGTCCTTTGACTAGGGGTTTAAATGAGGCCCAGAGAGGGTTAGGGATCGGTGATACTTAGGGAATGCAGAGGATTTACAGACAGCAGAATTGTAGGCAAGACTTGTCTGTTCCCACCGAGATAAGGTAGGATTAGTCATATCAGTTCATTGTATTGTTATCAGTACGCAACGAACCCTGCTTTTTGGTCAGAGATTAAGCGGGGTTTTGTTGGGTCTTATGATTCAGTATATCTTAATTGTTCTACTTACCGAACATATTTTCAAAAAAAAGGTTATTAAGATTTTTTACGATTTCGATATTTTTGAATATATTCCAAAGCATCTGCATCGGGAACTAGAAAAACTTGAGCCACCTTATAGCCTTTGAGAGAAGGTTCTAAACCAACTGCTGGCCGTCCCAAGATATCATATTGAATCTTACGCGAAGTCATTCCTATCTCACCAGAGATTTCCTCAAGTGTCCAATATCCAGGGATAGTTGGTTCTTTACGCTTCAGTGGTGGATCAAAATCTTCGGGACACAGAATATTATTTTCTGAAGTGGTTAGAGACTTAGGCATTTAAACAGATTAGGACTACTCCTGACTTACCTCCATAATAAACGAAGTGACTGTTTTGTGAAGATTAAGAGGAGTTATCCTACGGGCCTAGTTCTCACGCTTTCTGTTGAAGTATTAAGCTCGTATAAATATGTGCTAGACAAAAAACAGCGATCGCCTTTCTTTGCCCGTGCCGATCACTCTCAACCACTACCTGCATTAATGACAACGGAGATCGCCCTCCTTCCCCATACTCATTTCCATTTAGTTTTATTGTAGAATTAAACCATAAGCTCATAAGTCAAACTTTTGGCAACGGAAACGGTTATGGTCAACTAGGAGATGAAACATCACAAACTGTTCCCTCTAGAGCTACAATTAACATCCGTTTTTGTCCATAAAAAGTGATTTCAGGAGACTGTATTATCTGATAGCCTAACTCCACAGTCTTTTTAGACAATTCATCCACATCTTTTACCACAAACGTTAGATAAACTCCAGATGGTTTTCCTTTGACTTCACCAGGAACTACTTCATGAGATTCACAAATGAGACCAAGCTCAAGCTCCCTCCCTTCTGATACCAGATGAACAAACCAATCACTGTCATAGTCAATTCTGAAGTCAAACAAAGACGTATAAAATGACTTTGATTCAGCCAAATTTTTGGAACAGATATTGGTTAATAGTCGATTAATTTCAATCACATTCTCTTAATATCTAAAATTACTATATTTACATTTACTAGGAACAGCATCTCTATCATAACCCCCTATCTAATTTCTTGGGGATATTATAATCAAATAAATCTAGTTTTGATAGTGATTTACATTCCTGGTTCTAACGGTTTTAGTTGAAATATTTATGTAGTGTTACGGTAGCCGTT
>NZ_JARVCN010000462.1:0-2143 GCF_038442745.1 Crocosphaera sp. Alani8 | reverse complement strand
ACCTGAAGTGGAAAACAGAACTAAAATACAATTAAACTAAGATTATTGCTAGAAAAATCCTGAAACTATGGAGCTATTAACCCCCGCTCAGAAAGAATTGTGGCGACGTTCAAATGTGGGTAACAGTTTTGCCAAATAGCCAGTCATTGAATAGAACATTTGCTCCAAATAGTAGTCAATTATAATTGAAGAAAATTGTGTAAATGTGTGGGTTAAGTGAGTGAAATCATCGGTTTGTGTGGCTTCTGGACTGTCTTCTTCTTATCGTCAACAATTAGCAGTTAAAGTTATCTCTAAAAACGAGTCAGTGAGTCACATAGCTAGAAATGAAAAGGTGAGTCGGAAATTTGTTTATCAACAGAAGAATATTGCTCAAAATGCTTTGAATCAGGCTTTTAAGAAGAAAGAAAAAGAGGAAGAAGTTTTATATAATCTGCCAGTTACTAAAACATGGATATTTCAGTTGATTTTAGGGCTAATTTTCATCTGTCGCAGTTCTTATCGGGCCGTAGCAGAGCTATTACGAGATTTATTCGATTATTCTATCAGTATTGGCACAATCCATAACCGAGTCCAAGAAGTGGTATCAGTCGCCAGAAAAATCAATAAATCTGTTGATTTATCGCGAATAAATGTGGCATCACTTGATGAGTTATTTCACAGTAACCGTCCTATCTTAACAGGAGTCGACAATGACTCTAGCTACTGTTTTCTTCTTGAAGAAGCGCAACACAGAGATGAAGATACCTGGGGCTGGTATTTGCTAGAAGTTGTCGAACAGGGTCTAGACCCTAAATACACCATAGCCGATGCTGGTAAGGGGATTAGAGCAGCACATAAAGCTATCTGGTCTAATAAAGTCTGTCAAGGGGATGTTTGGCACATTTTAGACCAAGCTACTACTTTATGCCGTAGTTTAATCAAAAAAGCTCAGGGTGCAACCACTGAAAGAGAGAAACTAGAGGCTAAGATGGAAAAGAGCAATTTAGGGATTATAAGTGGCTCATTATCAAATAAATTAAGCAAGGCTATTAAAAATGAACAGAAATGGCTCAATTTAGCCGATGATATCAAAATATTAGTGTATTGGTTAAGAATGGACATCCTCTGCTTGGCTGGAGCTAGTTGGTCGGAACGGATGGAATTGATGAATTTTGTGATTGATGAACTCCTAATTAGGGAAACTAAGGCTCATAAAGGAATTAAAGCTCTAAGAGTTGCTTTATCAAATCAAAAAGATGATTTACTCGCATTTGCTAAGATGATTGATAAAAAGCTGGCTGAGATTGCCCTTCGCTTCAAAATCCCCTTATCTTGGGTAAGGGAGGTTTGTTTATTGAGGAAAAAACCCCTTTCAACTAATAAGTATTGGCAAAAATGGAGTCAATTACAGAAGAAAATATCCCATAAGTTTTGGTCAATTAATCAAGCAGTAGAAGAGGCTTTAAACTCAACACCGAGGGCTAGTTCCCTTGTTGAAAACCTCAATTCTCGACTCAGAAACTATTTCCATCTGAGAAAACATCTTGGTTCAGATTATCTGGAGTTGTTGCAATTTTTCCTAAATCATCGCACTTTTATAGAAAGTCGAAAGCCAGAACGAGTGGGGAAAAGTCCAGCGGAATTAATGACAGGTGAAAAGCATCAACATTGGTTAGAGATGTTGGGATTTGAGGTATTTCAACGAGCTTGAGTCTCCACCATTTTAATTAATACTAATACCCTAAAAATCAAGAGATGACTTGGTTTAGTTCATGCTGGAAGTGTTACCCAAAAAACCCTATTTTTGAACGTCACCATCCAAGACACTCCGAAGCAATTCCCAAAGCTCGCCAAGTTCTATCGGTAAGTCTCAGAGAACGGACTTTTCGGTAATCATCGTTTTTTAGGGAAAACTTTCCTTGAATATCTCGTTTGCGTTTCATGTCTTTCTCCAAGTAATACATGGAAGAAGTCTAACATCCCCGTGAGCCATGTATTACTTGGCTAACCTATACCCATTGTTTCGTTAAAAATTCTTTTTATACTTCATGTTGAAATACGTTTAGATTACTTTCTCCAACAGTATCAGAGATCCGCTTCGCGGTGCGCCAATCACCCCAGAAAACTTTGAACTATTACCAGGAACCAAGTTATCACTAGA
>NZ_JARVCN010000461.1:0-2145 GCF_038442745.1 Crocosphaera sp. Alani8 | reverse complement strand
ATCAAGCGAGAGAAAGTCTGGGCGAACTCGAAACTTTATTTTCATCTTTGTCCCTTAACTTTCGGCGAGTCCCCCCAGACTTTTTGAGAAGCTTCGATTAATCGATCTGTTAACGGCATTCACCATGAATAATAACATTCCTGTTTTATTCCAAGGGGCTTTAGGTGCCAACGGGTGGTGTCGTTACGATGGGCAAACAGGAGAACCCAGACAAATAGTAGTAGATCCACTGCTACCAAAGCAACATCAGGCCAAGACACTGGCGCACGAAATAGGTCACTCACTTTTACATTCTCGTAGTCAATACAATGACCACATTCCTCGAAGCCAAGCGGAATTAGAAGCAGAATCTGTTGCTTTCATTGTCTTACATCATTTCGGGATTGATTCGAGTGATTATTCATTCCCTTATGTCGCTGGTTGGCAACAAGGCGAGGATGCGCTGGAAAACTTAAGGAAAAGTGGAATGCTCATTCAGAAAGCTGCTAATCAAGTGATTGACTGGATTGAAACAAATTTCCAAGCGCAATTAGCCGCTTGATCAATGTCTTTACCACAGTTATTTATTTCCAAAAGAGAAGGGCTTGCACCTTCTCTTTTTAGTCTCCCTGAAATTTAGCAGCTAATCAGAATGCCCCGAAAAAAGAAGAAACCTATCAACCTTAAAGATAAGCTCAAACAACGTAAAGAGACTATCACTAATTTCTACGTTAATCGCTTAAGCCAAGTTTCTGATGACCCTCAAAAAGTTTGGGAATTAACCAAAGATCCTACCAATATGTTCCGCACTAATGAAGAGGAATTAACCAATATTTTAGCAGAATTAGACCGCCGAGTATTAGTAGGAGAAATTGACCCACAAGTTCGCACAAAAATCATTCAAGGAATTAATTACCAATGATCCAGCAGTTATCAATTTTCGACTTGCCGGTGCAAGATACCCCCACAAAACTGCGTTATTTCAATCCCAAGAAAGCGCAGAAGTTCAGAGATTTAGCTAACAAAATGCAAAAGCAAATCGATAATAAACTTAATTCTGCCATTGGGCAACAACGTCCAACAAGGAGACGCGCGAGGATTGCCGCATCCATGAGGGAAGAAGGAGAAAAACTGGCTCTAATTCAAGGCTGGTTATATGCAATAGCGGATGCGTTAGATGAAGGTACATTGTCCCGTATTTTGTCTGAAATCTCCACAAAAAGCCAGTTATATACATTATATGACTTAAAGCATCCTCATTGGCAAGATCATTTAATTGTACAGCATCTTACCAAAGATGGTTGGGCAAGTTGCTTACTCAGAGCAAATATCGGTACTGTTCCCCGTATTCATCAAGCGATCTCTGCCCTCGAAGAACTGCATCAAACCCCTGTTATTGACCCCAAAGTTAAGCAAATAGCTGAACTTGAGCGTCAGTTAATCGGAACTACGATTCCTGGTTATTTTCCCACGCCTAAGCCGGTTTGTGACCAAATGGTTAGATTAGCTAATCTAAAACCAGGACTGAGAGTCTGGGAGCCTAGTGCCGGCAAGGGGGATATCGCCAGTGCGATCAAAGAAGCTGTTGATGTGAACCTAGAAGTATGTGAACTTAACTCTAATCTGAGACAATTACTCGAAATCAAAGGATTTAATGTCATTGGGTCTGACTGCTTTGATGTTACCACATCCTACCACCGAATCCTCATGAATCCCCCATTTGTCAAAGGTTCAGAACTAATTCATATCCGTTACTCTTACGACCATCTTTTAGAAGGGGGACAGTTAGTGGCCATTGCCCCTGAATCCATTGAATTCCGCCAAGATAGGAAATATGCTGAGTTTCGAGAGTGGTTAGAGGACAAGTGCGTTATAAATGCTCCTTTGCCACAAGGCAGTTTCTTGAATAGCGATCGTTCAACAGGAGTTAATACGAGAATTATTGTTTTAGAGCGTTAGAGTGCGCTTTGCGCTGTTTTCGAGATAATTGTTGTATGTTATCTCGATGACTTCCTCAAAATATCAAAGTAAAGTTGTTCCCCTCGATGACCACTGGAGGCTGAATTGTCTTTTAGCCCATTTAGCCACTATTACCAATCCCAAAGGGGAAAGACCAGAAATGTTGAATGTCTTTAGAAAACTTTACATATCAAATTAGACTAACCC
>NZ_JARVCN010000460.1:0-59923 GCF_038442745.1 Crocosphaera sp. Alani8 | reverse complement strand
TCTTTGTCCCCTAACTTTCGGCGAGTCCCCCCAGACTTTTTGAGAAGCTTCGTATAGAAGCAAAAGAAAATGGTGGACGGTGGTTAATTAGATTGGACCAGAACCCCTTTAACCTTAAACCCGATTCTATTGTATTATCCCTCGAAGAATCCGACTTTGAAGTAATGGAAAAATAAGCAGTGAGCAGTAACAATGACTGATAACTGGTAACTAAACTTCATAATTAATTCTGAATATTAAGGTAAATTTGGGGACTATTACCTTAAAATTAAGCTGATGTGCTGACAAAAAGCCCACAGATATCCATCCAAACATCAGAACTATGCGAATATTAGCCCTGGTTCCTGGGGGAATAAGCGAACAAATTTTATTTTTTCCCACCCTAGAAGACCTCAAAATTCGATATCCTAATGCTATTATTGATGTCCTGGTTGAACCCCGTGCCAAAGCCGCTTATCGGGTGTGTCCCCAGGTTAATGAGATCCTCATATTTGACTATCAAGATCGGACAGGATTGGCCGATTATTTAAACTTGTTAGGGATTATGCGCGATCGCGAGTATGATATAGCCTTAAACCTAGAAAAACGTTGGAACATCAGCTTATTACTGTGGTTAAACGGTATCCCTTTGACCGTTGGTTACGGAGATAAACCCACCTGGTTCATTTCTAAATCCATTGTCCAAAAGACAGAACAATATATAGCTGAGATGTATCACGATCTCACCGAAGGTTTAGGGATTAAATCCCCTTGTCCTCCTTTAAAAATAGCCTTACCAAAAGACGATATCGCTTGGGCAGAAGCTGAACAAAAACGCTTATTGCTCGAGGAAAGCGGTTATATCCTAGTCTACGGAGGAAACAGCGAGTCCTATCCTGTGCCTCAGTGGAGTAATATTATTAACAGAATTCAAGAAAAACAATCGTCTCTCTCCATCGTTGTATTACAAGCTACGGGGGATGAAACCTGGGTTAGTCCTTTAATGAATAGTTGTCCCGACTTAAAATTGACAAAACCAGGAGATGTGGGAAAACTAGCTGCCATAATAGCAGGAGCTAATTTAATGATTTGTACCGACAGTCCACCCTTGCAACTAGGGGTTGCCGTAGGAACCTACACTGTCTCCCTATTTGGCAAAACAGATCCGAAAAAGCGACTACCAGTCAACGATGATCGCTTCATTGCTATTCAATCACCTACCTACAATTTAGAGGATATTCAAGCCTCAAAAGTGTTAGAAAAAATTTGGAGAACCTAAAACCCGACACTACTCGGTTAAGAGTTATAACCGAGTAGTTTTCCCATCTTTTATACTCCCAACTCTCGTTATTAGAACTAGACTGAGTGAAATAAAAAGCTTTTTATTTATAATCGGCATAACGTAAAACGCTAAAGAATGTTCCCTTTACCTAATAGTTATCGTTTAATACAGGGAAAAACCCAAGATAAGACAAGACTGATAAAATTCATGGAACTTACTTACGAAGAGTTATTTCCAGAACAGTCTAATTTTAGTCACTTGAACAACACCGTTGAACAATATTTATCATCGAAAACCCCCATTTGGTGGATTGAATATAGATCCAAAAACGAAACAAGATCAGAAATAGTTTCTTGTCTATGGATGGGGACCGGCATCGATCAAGTTAATGGTCATCACTACGGACACATTTTCTTAATCTATGTCACGCCTAATCACCGTCGCAAAGGCTTAGCCACAAGCTTGATCCAACAGGGACAACAATGGGTACAACAGAAAGGCTACCATCAAATGGGATTACAGGTCTTTGAGCGAAACCAAGCTGCTCTGAAACTTTATAACAAACTAGGCTTTTCTTCTCAATCCTATTTAATGTTTAAATCTTGGGATATTAACCAATAAAGATATGTTTTAACCATTACCCAACCTTATCATTATCTCTCAAGTCGGTGATTTATTCTAAAATTCGTTATCATGCTTTAACAAGTCGACAACTGTGAGAAGTGAGACGGAAATGAATAAATACAATCAATTAAAATCAATATCCCCTTTAACAAAAACCTTGCTTAAACAAGGACTCAGCGTAGTTAGTGGACTGAGTATTCTAGGCAGTGGAATCGCTTTCAACCAGGCGATCGCTTCCCCAGAAACCTTAGTCATTCCTGACAGTCCTACCCCTACGGCAAACCCTAAACCTGCTGCCGTATCCCCTGTGAAAGTGCCGAAGGCCTCTCCTTACGTTCCTCCAACCCGTTCTAGCAATACAAAACCTGTACTACAACAAACTTCTAATAAACCCAATCAACCCAAAATATCGCCGAAACCCTCGGTTTCTCCTGGTCGTGCCAGCACTAAACCGCAAGTTAAACTATCGGCACCCAAGATTTTAGATCCTCAAACCTCTAAAAACGAACCTCCCAAAACCCTTACCCAACCCCAAACCATTCAACTATCCCCTTCTGTTACCAACGGAGCTAAACATAGTTACATCGATACCAATAACTACGGTAACTCCAGTGCAACACTCAGCCAACCCAAGAAAGTTATCCTAACGGAACGCTCAACTGGGTGCCAAACCGTTGCCCAAAATGGTCAGCTATCAAAGGGAAGTTGTGGCTCAGTGGCTGCTCAAAAGCCCAAGGTTCAGGCACCTCGTCAGTTAACCCCCCGTCGTGTTAATTTAGCCTCTCGTCAAACCAACACCAACCCTCGGGTAGCTAAACGGGTTTCCTCCCCCTCACGGGTTCAATCTCTAGGGTTAAAACGCCGTCCCATTGCCTCGGAACAAGTTGTCAATATACAACCTATCCAACGTCGGGGTGTATCCATTGCTTTAGAACCCTTACCCCGTTATAACCGAGCTGCCTCCATGTACGCCGCTACTGCTCCCCAAGCACGCAGAACAGATTTAATCTTTCCCTTACCTGTAGTAGCTACCATGACCTCTGCTTTTGGTTGGCGTATTCACCCCATTTCCGGAACCCAAAGGATGCACAACGGAACCGATTTTGGCGCACCTCAAGGCACTCCCGTATTAGCGGCCTATTCTGGGGAAGTTTCTCACGCTGATTGGTCTGGAGGTTATGGGTTAATGGTAGTGCTACGTCACCTCGAAGGAACTCAAGAATCCCGTTATGCTCATCTTTCTGATGTCTATGTTGAACCTGGAGAATGGGTAGAACAGGGTACGATTATCGGACGGGTTGGGAATACTGGGTATTCTACGGGGCCCCACCTTCATTTTGAGTGGCTACACCTCACAGAACAAGGATGGGTGGCAGTCGATGCTGGCCTTCATTTAGAGTACGCTATGGACAATTTAATCCGTGCCATGCAGTTCGCTCAAGCACAAGAAACCCCCGAAGGTTAAATTTAGAGTTCAGAATGTAGAGCTGAAAATTCAGTGGCCCTACATTCTAAATCCCTTATCTATGCCGCTTCTTCTAGGGTAGATTCTTCGATTCTTTCCAGATGGCGGCTATTTTTTGGAGGGATGGGTAAGTTCTGCCCCTTATGGAAATCTTCTTGCACTTTGTAGGTTAGGCGAGGAGAAATTTGACGGACGATTTGAGTTAACAAGCGATCGCCTGTTTTTTGAATCACAGATGAGGGTAACTTACGAATAAACTTAGGAAACTGTACTGCCACATCCATCGCCAAATGCCATTCAACTTTGGTGATTACTTCAGGGACTTGTTTTTGGTTCTGTTTTTTAAAGGTTTTTTCTAACCCTACACTGGCCAGGTGACTAGGAATTTCTTTAACCGTCATAGACGCTTGATAATCTACTTCGTAGCCTAGTGAGGGTTCGTCAGGAAGGGGAATACTATGCATTTCGTAAACCCCATTGGCAGAAGGTTCTAGAACAACGGCTAATTTGGGTTCTACTTCATAACCAAAAGACCCAAATCGCCCTACAGTTAACACATAGCCATTATTTCCAATGGCTTTGGTTTTCATGGGAGCAGCACAACGGCAAAACCATCCTTGATGAGCATTGAGATAGTTCGCCACCGTCTCACCATCGCTATACATTTCCATATAGCCGGCAAACTCTGTCCTAAAAGAAACAGGCGCAGCTTCTAAGGGTCCGGTAATTTGTTGGTCTCTGAGATTATCCTCTGAAACCTGACTAGGATGATTATTTTGCCATTGACATTGCATAACGGTTTCTTAAAAAGTTAGTTTACAGTGATTTTTAGCAGGATTATGGAGTTTGGGTACTCCTTATAAGGTTACGAAATTTACGAAACTTAATACAATAAAAAGATGTTTAAGTATTTATTCTAAATCAAGTCAAAGGAGTGTGACGATGAAAGCATTAGTAGCGGGTGCAACGGGAGAAACAGGTCGTAGAATTGTCCAAGAATTGGTCAATCGTCAAATTCCTGTCAAAGCATTGGTGCGAGATCAAGAGGGAGCAAAGAGCATTTTGCCTCCTGAGGTTGAGTTAGCTGTCGGTGATGTCCTGGATATGGATAGTTTAACGAAAGCCATATCAGGTTGCACCGTCTTACTCTGCGCAACTGGTGCTAGACCGAGTCTCGATCCCACAGGACCCTATCAGGTAGACTACGAAGGGACAAAAAATTTAGTTAACGTCGCCAAGGCGCAAGGAATAGAAAAGTTTGTGTTAGTTTCTTCCCTTTGTGTTTCCCAATTTTTTCATCCCCTTAATCTTTTTTGGTTAGTTTTATACTGGAAAAAGCAAGCAGAAAACTATTTAGAAAATAGTGGCTTAAAGTATACAATTGTCCGTCCTGGAGGTCTTAAAAACGAGAATAACTCAGATGAGATTTTAGTGTCATCCGCAGATACCCTGTTTGAAGGAAGTATTCCTAGACAAAAGGTAGCTCAAGTGTGCGTAGATTCTCTGTTTAAAGATGACTACCAGCAACGGGTTTTAGAAATAATTACTCAACCTGCTCAAGTTTAAAATTATTTAGTTTTCTTAGATTATTTACCATGAAATATCGAAGATTCGGTCGTACAGAATTAGAAATTCCTGTCTTTTCTTGTGGAGGAATGCGTTATCAGCATAAGTGGAAAGATGTTCCTGAAAGCGAAATTCCTGAAGAGAATCAACGTAACTTAGAGGCGACCATCCATCGTTCTTTAGAGCTAGGAATTAATCATATTGAAACCGCTAGAGGGTATGGAACATCTGAGATGCAATTAGGGAAGGTCTTGCCTAAACTTCCCAGAGAGAAATTAATTATTCAGACTAAAGTTTCTCCTAAAGAAGACCCGAAAGAGTTTCGTTTGCAGTTTAATCAATCCTTGAATTTTTTGCAATTAGACTATGTAGATTTACTAGGATTACACGGCATTAATACAGATGAAATACTAGACTATTGCATTCGTCCTGGAGGGTGTTTAGAAGAGGCAAGGAAACTACAAGAACAAGGTAAAGTTCGTTTTATTGGCTTTTCAACCCACGGTTCTACTGATATTATCAAAAAGACCATAGAAACGGACTGTTTCGATTATGTTAATCTTCATTGGTATTATATCAATCAGGTTAATTGGCCGGCTATAGAAGCGGCCAAGAAACACGATATGGGGGTGTTTATTATTAGTCCTTCTGATAAGGGAGGAAAACTTTATGAACCTCCCCAAAAATTGGTGGAATTGTGTCACCCTCTGAGTCCAATGGTGTTTAATGATCTTTTTTGTTTGTCTCATCCAGAAGTTCACACCCTTAGTTTAGGGGCTGCCCGTCCAACGGATTTTGATGAGCATTTAAACACTCTTTCTCTATTAGAAAATCCCCAACCCATACTAAAACCGATCATAGCTAGATTAGAAGAGGAAGCCATAAAAGTTCTAGGAGAAAATTGGTTTAAAAGTTGGGATAAAGGTTTACCATCTTATCAAGAAACTCCTGAAAACATAGATATTAAAACAATTTTGTGGTTAAGGAACTTAGCTTTAGCTTATGATCTGGTGGAATATGGGAAAATGAGATATAATTTGTTGGGAAGAGGAGGACACTGGTTTCCTGGAAATAATGCAGAAAACGTTACAAAAGTGGATCTTTCTAACTGTTTATTGGATAGTCCCTATAGACATAAAATTCCTCATTTCCTAGCGGAAACCGATCAGTTACTAGGGGGACAAGCTGTAGAAAGATTATCCCAAAGTTAAAAGATTGTTTAAGACGATATGGTGAGGTGAGCATAGCTCACCTTCCAATTAAAACCGAATGAATGTAAATAGTAATCGAGAATAATAGTTAGAGGTGATAAACAAAATAATGCCCAGAAAATAGATGTTGAAATGTAGAGAGAATATTGAAGGGTGAAGGTTAGTATAGCAATAGCGATCGCCCACAAAATACGACCTAAATAATGATTGGGAATAGAACGGGGATCGGTGAGCATAAATAGCGCAAATAATAATAAACTTCCTGTCATTAGATGATGACTCAAAACATCCCAACTCCAACCTAAACGGAAATTGCGAACTGCTTCGAGCAATGTATAAACTACCAAGAAAACCGCCGAAGTTTCCCAACGACCAACCCTTTTTAAAATCATCGCTCCGGCACCTAAAAATAGTAGTAAAAACCAGAAATCATTACCCCATTGTCCGGGGGACACCCAAGCATCTTGAGTGAAGGTTAATGCGGCAATAATGCCGAAATTAGCAGGATTAAAAAAATGTTTTTGATTAACTCGAAAAATGAACTTACTAGCAATTGCTAAACTACCTGCTAAGATCATGGTTGTAGCCTGATTAGCTCTTAATAAAAGACATAAACCCAAAGCAGTAATTAATGCGCTACGCCAAGAAGCAATAAATAGGGGATTAATTAGTGATAAATTCCAACTAAATTTTTGTTTTTGTTTAAGAAAATACATCCCAGAAGTTAATAATAGTTGTGTCAATAAACAACTAATAATAACCACAACAATTAACTCAGGTTTTAAAGACCAATCGCGGGTTATGATACCCAACCCCAGAAAACTACTGAGGAACAAAATTTGATAATCTCGGTCATCCTTTAGAGTCATAGTGAATTTTTAGACGGTGACACTCTTTATTTTATAGGCATATTAAGCAGAATAATCACTTGAATCTTCTTATAAAAAAATCTTAAATCGAAAAATAAGATTAAATAAATTAATCTTTCCTATTAAAATTTAATACATTATCGCCGTATGGAATAGATAGTAACCATTGAATGTCAGGGAATTAGTAAAAAATTTTTAATTATTTCTGTTTCTTGTCGTGCTAATACACAACATAAAGGTTAATATGGAGGAAATAATACGTCGTTTTGTTGCGTTTCTTACAAAGATAACTTTATGGAAGTTCCTGTGTTTAATAAAGTCAGTCGTCCTCTTCCTTGGATCCTAGCCCTTATGACAGGCGGATTACTTTTGGTGGGAGGGTTCACCTACAGAATGGCTAAAACCCCCGTTTCTGAGAGTGAACTGGACAAAATGACCGTTATGGCTGAACGGGAAAGCCTCGCAGTGGATATCGAAGCCAGTGGAGTTGTAGAACCCATAGAAAGCGTTAACATTAGTCCCAAAAATCCAGGAAGGTTGGTGCAGTTACGAGTGGAACAGGGGATGAAAGTCAAAGAAGGGCAAATTTTAGCTCTTATGGAACACAGTGAGAATAAAGCAGAAGGAAAATTCGCTGAAGCCAGATATCAACAGGCTCTAGCTGACTTTGAAGCAGCCAAGATTCGTATTCCTAGTGAGGTTAGACAGGCAGAAACTCGTTATATTCAATCCCAAAGTCAACTACAACAAGCTCAAGCTAACCTAAAGAGAGCAGTAGAGAGAATTCCCAGGGACATTGACCAAATAAAGGCACAAATTGTATCCGCGCGCTCAGGGTTGCAATTAGCAGCCTCTCGTGTGAAACGGAATGAAGAATTACTTCAAGAAGGAGCAATAACTCAAGATCGATTCGATGAACTGCTCAATAACTACAATAACGCTCAAGCTAGTGTAATTGAACTGGAAACTAGACTAGAACAGGCAAATCAAACCCAAAACCCAGAAATTGATCAGTTAAAGCACGAAGTGTTACACGCCCAAGCAATGGTAGCTGAGACACAAATTCAACTAGAAGAAAGAAAACGAACCGCCGAAATGGATATTGCCAGCTTAGAGTTGGCTGCCGAAGCGGCAAAAGCTGAACTAGAAAGAGAGGTTATCCAATTTCAAGATACCGCTATCCGTGCGCCTTTCGATGGTGTTGTTACCCAAAAATACGCCAACCCAGGGGCTTTTGTAACTCCCACTACATCAGCCTCTAGCACCGCTTCTGCTACCTCCAGTTCGATTTTAGCCATCGCACGAGGATTGAAAGTGGTGGCTAAAGTGCCAGAAGTGGATATTGCCATGATTAAACAAGGGCAACCCGTGACCATTGCAGCGGATGCTTATCCAAACGATATTTTTCAAGGGCAAGTGGTTTTGGTCGCTCCAGAAGCCGTTGTAGAAGAAAATGTGACCTCATTTGAAGTAACCATCGCTCTGAGGACCGGACAAGATAAGTTATTATCGCGGATGAATGTTGACGTGAACTTTTTGGGAGAAGAAATTAGTGATGCTCTGGTGGTTCCTACCGTAGCTATCGTTACGAAAAATGGAAAAACAGGAGTCATGGTAGCAGACGAAAACGAACAACCTCAATTTAAACCCGTTACTATTGGTCAAGTGTTGGACGAAAAAACCCAGGTTCTTTCTGGTTTAAACCCTGGAGAAAGGGTATTTATAGATCTACCGGAAGACACACAAAATCAATCGTTATTTTAATAACAAGACTCATTAAAGGGAAAATACAAACTTTTTATTTGATTGATGAACTAGAAAGACGTAATCAAACAGCTTTTTCATGAAAATTGGTTTTTAATAAAATAGCTGTCATTGGTCATTATTTTAGGGGTTATACGTCTTTTCCAGTAGGGGAAAAATTTAAACCGTTTTTACAGCACTTTGTGAATTATTAAAGTACATTTTACAGCTGCCTCCTACCTCAATTCTTAACTTCTTGTGCCACACTAAGTCGAAAACTGCTGTAATTACCCATGATTCTCTAGAAGGATTAAAAAAAGCGATCGCCAAATTTCAAACCAATCACCCTACTATAGAATTTTAAGCCTAGATATGTTCCAATTATTGTCTCGTACCCCACCTACTCATTTTCAAATTGCTGCTAACTTACGCCGTTTGGGTTGGATTGGTTTTTGGTGCCAACTTATTTTAGGTTCTATTCCTGTTATTTTATTAACGTTTCAATGGATATTTTCCAAAGAAGAGACAATGACAGGAATCGGTATTACTAATATTTTTAGTTTTATTGATATTATGACCCTTTTATTTACTATTTTTTGGTGTTTTGGTTATACTCGACCAGCAAAGAAACTTGAAAACTCTGAAAAATACCCAAAAAAAGCTAAGGTACTTCGGAACGTCTGGATTGGTATTACGGCTAATTTAGCGGTTATGTTTCTGGCTGTTTTAATTGGAGTTATTACTCTGGGGAGATTACTCTACACTATTCTTTCATTACCTCAAGGGGCAACCACAATTTTACAGGATACTGCAAACAAAGCCTACGCAGTTCACTCGTGGGATGTAGTTTGCCCGTCTTTAGGCGGAGTGAATATGGTATCATCAACTAAGTGCGGTAATGCCCGTAAGAGATTTATCGGTGTTTCTTGCCTAGAATTGTCTAGGTTTCTGTACTCAGTATAGCTGGTTAACTCCCTCTGAGACGTTTTTCTGCGACGGACAAGCCCTACCCAGTTGAACAGAATCAAAGTCATAGCAGGTTTAATATGCTCCTTAATTCGAGCTATTAGAGATCTAAAAAACCCATACAGTCTGCTGTCGGGCAGCCAGTGGAAGTTAAACTAAAATGTTTGTGGATTCGGTCTGGCGGGGGCATGGTTTGAGAAAACTATGTCTAGCTAAGAGGATGTGAAGCAATAATCCCACGCAGTTCTACTCGTGGGAGTGTCAAAACCTGTACCGGGGGGAACTATGGTTAACCCTGGTTTGGTGATTGTACCAATGGATATTTTAGGGTTATTGGCAGTAATGAATGTCATTTTAGCAGGATTAGTAGGAGTTACCATTAGCTTATGGTTGTTGTCTCGTATTCATGTTTGGCAACCCTAATTTTGAAAAATTTGTTAATTATCATTTCCAAAGATAACTTTTAGCTTATTGACAAACTGAAACTAATTTTGGAAAATATGAATATCTCTTTGAGGGAAAGGGATGCTAATGTCGTTAGCATCAAAAGTGGGTTTGGTATCATACTCAATCAGATTAGTATCAGTAGATCACAAACATTCTTGTGGAGATTGCAGAGGAGCAGGGAGACGAGCGAAAGTTGGTCACAAGGGGTCACAAGAACCCTGCGTTGTCTTACAGCGCAAGGAGCGGGTATGGTAAATCGGGCAAAAGGAAAACTGGTCGCAGTTAACACCCATTTTTGTGCGACTAATTGGCCTAACCGATTATTCTATTTCTTGTACATTGCCGGCTTTAACCCAACCTTCTTGTTGATTATTGGGGAGACGAACCTGTTGCCAATCACCATCGGCACTGCTTTTTAGTACGATTAGCTCTGTGTCGTACTCCACACCGCCTATTCTTTCTCCGTCGGAGGATGGTTGCGATCGCAGACTCAACCCAGTTGACCAAGTAACTTTAGCTCGATAAGCTCCTTGAGGAAGTTTCTCTGTTTCCTCTTCCATCACTGTTTCTGTGGATACCACTTCTTCGACAGGTTTAGTTTCCGTTGCTTGCTGAGAAGCGGGATCACTATCGGCGTTGGCGGTAGTATCTTGAGGTTTCTCCTCGGCAAACAGGGGTTTTTCTGGGTTAGCATTCATGCGAGTAAAGACGACATAGGCAAGAGAGGCAGTTCCCCCCACCAAGAGGAAAATACCCAGGAAAAAACCTAATAAGAATTGAAAAACACCAGATAAACGATTCATAACGATAACAAGATATAAGATAATGTAGGGTTACATATTAACTTTGATTCCACTGATTTGGCCTGTGTTCCCGATTTAGGAAGTCAGAGAGTTCAAAGAACTTTGACGAGAAGCTAATCGCGCTTTTCCTGCCGCCGCCCACTGTCGTAAAAACTCAATTTCTTCTTGGGCAGTTCGAGCTAGGGGTATAATTTGACTTGCGGCTTGTAGGACATCATCGGTGGTAAAGTCACGGTTTTGACTAAACCCAATGTGCATAGCTTCGATTATAGTTTGTTCTATTTCTGCCCCTGAAAAGTCTGGGGTTTCATAGGCGAGTCGCTTAGTGTCATAAGTTTTGAGATTGTGGGGTCGCAGTCTAGATAGATGGACGTTGAAGATGGCTTCTCGTTCCCCTTGACTGGGTAAACCGACAAAGAAAATTTCGTCAAAGCGGCCCTTACGGAGCATTTCTGGGGGTAAAGCTTTGATATTGTTGGCGGTGGCCACCACAAACACGGGGGATTTTTTTTCTGCTAACCAGGTAATAAAAGTGCCAAACACTCGGCTAGTGGTTCCTCCGTCTCCTTTTCCTTCTGCTCCAGCAAAGGCTTTATCTATTTCATCGATCCAGAGGACACAAGGGGCTAAGGCTTCTGCTAGACTAATCATCTGGCGGGTGCGAGACTCTGATTCTCCTACTAGTCCCCCAAAAAGCCGCCCCACATCTAAACGGAGTAGGGGTAAACGCCAGTGGTGAGAGATGGCTTTAGCCGTGAGGGATTTTCCTGTACCTTGGATACCCACTAAGAGTAGTCCTCGAGGGTGGGGTAAACCGTAAGACCTGGCTTTTTCGCTAAATGCTCCCCCTCGTCTCAATAACCAGTCTTTGAGGTTATCTAAACCCCCAATGTCAGAAATTTGTTCGGTAGCGGGGTAAAAATCAAGAATTTGGGTTTGACGGATGGATTGACGCTTTTCTTCTAAGATTAGTTCTACGTCTTCTGGTTCGATGCGTCCATGACTAGCAATACAACGGGTCAAAACTCGGCGTATTCTTTCTAAAGAGAGTCCTTGTGCTGCCCTTACTAATTCGTCTATTAATGTATTGGATAATGGTTGTCCTGTGGCCCCGATAAGGCGTTGTAGTTCGCTTTCAATCTCTGGGGTGATGGGGAGGGGAAAATCTAAAACCGTAAGGACTTCGCTTAATTCTTCGGGGATTTGTAGTTGAGGAGCAAGGATGATGATGTTCTTGGATTGGGATTTTAAGCGACGGGAGAGGTTTCGTAGTTTGCGAGAGATGGATACGTCTTCTAAGAAACGTTGGAAGTCCCGTAAAATGAAAATTCCTCCAATATTATTGGGCAATTGTTCTACAAATTCTAATGCTTGTAGAGGGTTGCGTCTGCCGAATCCTTCGTTGTTGGGATTGTCTTGATAGCCGTCTACAAAGTCCCATACATAAACGGTTCGGTTAGCTAGGGTTTTGGCGCACTGGGCGATCGCTGTTTCGAGTCTTTCTTCTTCGTTGGTGGGAATGTATATTAAAGGGTAGCAAGCTCGTAGCAACAGTTCAAATTCTTCTTGAAAGGTCATCTTTTAATTACTTTAGGATGAATTTTTCCAAATAACTACCAACAAGGGAGGGTTATAGACCCCTTTTTTTTGGTGCTATTTAACCATAAGTTTACGATAAGCTACAAGCAGTTCTTTGAACAACAATTTGACTAACTTATCCCCCACTCTTGCTTTACCTAATTGTTTCAGGGAATTATTGCCAGAGCAATTAGGGTCAATTTTGCCATCATTGGTTAACTTTGCTTGAATATCTTTGAGATGGCTTTTATAGAATTCCATAACCGGTGGTTTAGGGTTTTTTGGTGGTGCAATGGCCATGTATTGACCGATTATCGGTAACAGTCCATTAATTAACGACAGTTTACAATTTTGTGATCAATCGGAACCCTTGAGAAAGTAAACAGTAAGATCAACACAAGTAGAGAATTAACTTATCTGTGTTCCTGTGATCCGATCCTATTCTGCCCATACCCTTCCCCAAAAAAAACAATCCTGGCATACTTACTCTGTAGCTAAAACCCTAGACATTTTGGGAACTGATCCCCAAGTTGGGTTAGACACAGAAAATATTAATCAAAGACAACAACATTATGGCCGTAACGAAATAGAAGAAAACGTAGGCCGCAGCAATTGGCAAATACTCCTCGATCAGTTTACCAACATCATGTTAATCATGCTGATCGTTGTCGCTATTATTTCTGGTATTTTGGATATTGTTGAACTAAGCAACAGTGGAACAACTAAAAGCGGCCTCCCTTTCAAAGACACTATCGCCATCTTTTCCATCGTTATCTTAAACGGACTATTGGGTTACTTACAAGAAACCCGCGCCGAAAAAGCCCTAGCCGCCTTAAAAAAGCTATCTTCTCCTAGAGTACAAGTGCTGAGAGACGGAAAACGTCAAGAAGTGGATGCACCCTTATTAGTACCAGGGGACATTATTATAATCGAAGCTGGAGATACTTTGTGCGCCGATGGTCAAATTATAGAGGGATCTCATCTACAAATTAGAGAGTCAGCCCTAACAGGAGAAGCCCACGCAGTTGAAAAAAATATCTTAACCCAAGGGTTACAAGAAGATACCCCCGTGGGAGATCGGGTAAACATGGTCTTTACTGGAACCGAGGTAATTCAAGGACGGGCCAAAGTTGTGGTTACCGGCACGGGAATGGACACAGAACTGGGGAAAATCGCCGAAATGTTACAATCGGTGGAAACGGAAGACACCCCCTTACAGCGACGTATGACCCAGTTAGGGAACGTTCTGGTAACAGGTTCATTGATTATGGTTGCTGTGGTGGTGGTGGCAGGAACCCTCAAAGCCGGATGGGGACTATTACAAGAGTTAATCGAAATCTCTTTGAGTATGGCGGTTGCTGTGGTTCCGGAGGGTTTACCGGCGGTTATTACGGTTACTTTGGCCCTGGGAACCCAACGTATGGTTAAACGCCACGCTTTGATCCGTAAACTACCGGCTGTGGAAACATTGGGATCGGTTAATGTTATTTGTTCCGATAAAACAGGAACCCTAACCCAGAATAAAATGGTTGTCCAAGAAGTAGAAACCCTCGAAGGTAACTATCAAGTTACAGGGACAGGATACGAACCGGTGGGGGAGTTTATTTGTAGCGAGGCGAAAAATAGTATTCGTTGCAGTCGTTACGGCGCATTACAAGCTTTATTATTTACAGGGGTTTTATGTAACGATGCCCATTTGTCCCAAGAAGAAAAAGACTGGAGCATTATGGGTGATCCCACGGAAGGATCGTTACTAGCGTTAGGGGGGAAAGCTGGGTTACAACAATCAGAGTTAGAAGAAGAATATACAAGGGTGGCAGAATTTCCTTTTTCTTCTGAACGCAAACGCATGAGTACCGTCTGTCAAGGTAGGCAAAACGGCGATCGTTGGCCTAGTTGGCAAAGTCAACCGGATCACGAATATGTTTTGTTTACTAAAGGATCTCCCGAATTAATCCTCGAACAATGTCAATATTATCAACAAGGTCGACGGGTTCATCCCTTAACCGAAGAGCAAAAAGAACAGGTATTGAGAGGTAATAATGGCATGGCTAAGCGGGCTTTACGGGTGTTGGGTTTGGCCTATAAACCCATCCCACAAATACCAGACGCAACGGAAGCAGAAGAGATCGAACAGGGGTTAATCTGGTTAGGGTTAGTGGGGATGATGGATGCTCCTCGCCCTGAAGTTAAAGCGGCTGTGGCTAAATGTCGGGCTGCCGGTATTCGTGCCATCATGATTACAGGGGATCACCAACTCACCGCTCAAGCGATCGCCCAACAGTTAGGAATCATCGCAACAACTGATAACATCTTAACGGGACGGGAATTAGAAAAGTTATCTCAACCTCAGTTAGAGGAAGAGGTAGACAGGGTGAGCGTTTATGCCCGCGTTTCCCCTGAACATAAATTACGCATCGTCCAAGCATTGCAGAAGGGCAACAAATTTGTGGCTATGACTGGGGACGGTGTGAACGATGCACCCGCCCTTAAACAAGCGGATATCGGTATTGCTATGGGTATCACAGGGACGGATGTGAGCAAGGAAGCGAGTGATATGGTATTGCTGGATGATAATTTTGCCACTATCGTCGCTGCTACGGAAGAGGGACGGGTGGTTTACAGCAATATTCGTCACTTTATTAAGTACATTTTGGGTAGTAATGTGGGGGAAGTTATTACTATTGCAGCGGCCCCATTAATGGGACTTTCTGGTGTTCCTTTAACCCCTCTACAAATTCTTTGGATGAATTTAGTTACGGATGGTTTACCGGCTTTAGCTTTGGCAGTGGAACCTGCTGATCCTCATATCATGGAGCGTCCTCCTTCTAATCCTCAAGAAAGCATTTTTGCCCGTGGTTTAGGGTTTTATATTGTTCGTATTGGCATCATTTTTTCTATTGTTACTATTAGTTTAATGTCCTGGGCATTTTATGACGCTCAACAACCTGGTCATGATCCCGAAAGCTGGAAGACAATGGTATTTACCACCCTTTGTATTGCTCAAATGGGTCATGCGATCGCCTCTCGTTCTACTACCCGTTTAGCTATTGAAATGAACCCTTTTTCTAACCTTTATTTATGGGGTGCTGTTATTGTGACAACGATTCTACAATTAATGTTAGTTTATGTTGCCCCGTTACGGTCTTTCTTTAACACAACAGTATTAACAGGCGAACAATTAGTTATCTGTTTGTTGTTTAGTAGTTTGATGTTTGTTTGGGTGGAATTAGAAAAGATTTTCTTCCGTCTTTATCGGAAATTTAAACATTAAACTATTGTAGGGTTCAATGGCCGTTGAACCCTACCGAAAACAGAAAAAGATTGATTTGATGTATTATAAAAGTATCTCAACTAAATCCAAAATTTATAGTATCATTCAACTGTTCACCTTTGACTTAATTAATGGAATTACCCACATTCAAAGACATTTGGCAAGATAGTTTACAATGGCAACCCACACAAGATCAATTAGAACAATGGGAAAAGTTATATCAAGAAATTTTATTAATTAATAATCAAATTAATTTAACCCGAATCACTGAACCAAATGACTTTTGGGAAAAGCATTTATGGGACTCTGTAGCTGGTGTGATTGGCTTAGATTTTTTACAGTATAAAGAGTCATTAAAAGCAATTGACATTGGAACAGGCGCAGGTTTTCCCGGTCTTCCTATTGGTATTATCTTTCCTCATTGGCAAATAGCATTGCTAGATTCAACTCGTAAAAAAATTAATGTTATTAAACTCTTTTTAGAAGCATTACAATTGTCTAACTGCCAAACAATTATCGGTCGTGCAGAAGATATAGGACATTTTCCAGAACATCGAGAAAGTTATGATTTAGGATTAATTCGTGCCGTGGGGGAAGTTTCAGTTTGTGCTGAATATATTTTACCTTTTCTCAAAGTAGGAGGAATTGGGGTTTTGTATCGAGGAAACTTGCAAAACCAAGAAGAAATAAGCCTAGACAATGCTTTAAAACAATTAGGAGGAAAACTGATCCTAGTTAAACAATTTAAAACCCCTTTAACTCAAAGTGTACGCCACTTTATTTATGTTGAAAAAACCATTAAAATTTCTGAACAGTTCCCTCGGGCTGTAGGGGTTCCTAAACAACAACCTTTATAGTTAGTAGGATATGGCTATAAAAATAATCTGAAAGAAAAGTAATTTATTAGAAATCTGCCCTTGCTAGTGAAGTAATAGCAAGGGGATATTCCTTTAATTTCTACCCTTTTTGTCGGAGGAAACCTAATACTTGTCTTAGTTGTTTCTTGAGTAGATCAATTTCCCCTTGCATGGTATTAACTTGTTGACGAAGAGAAACAATTTCTTTAGCCATAGCGGCACCATCTTTGACATTTCCTGTAACTTGAGAAGTGTTTCCTGCTGTTTCTTTTGGTTTAGGATGCTTTCTAGCTTTAGCCATAGCATCTTTAATAGCGCCGAGTAATTGTTTTTTCTCGAAAGGTTTTTCAATAAAAGAAAAGTATTCAAAAGGTTCGTTAAGTTTTTCAACAACCTCTTCTTTTCTTCCTGACATCAAGACAAGAGGAATTTTTTTGAGATCGTATTCTTTTTGCACTTCTTGATAAACATCCCAACCACTCATTTTAGGGAGTAGAAAATCCAACATAATGAGGTTAGGTTGTTCGCTACGGATAAGATTGTATCCTTCAACACCATCTTTGGCTTCGAGGACTTGAAAGTTACCTTCTGGTAACATATCTTTAACCCGCATCCGAATCACTTTACTATCATCAATGACGAGTATTTTATGAGTTGACACAGTAAACCCCCCTATAAGCGTTAATTTGATGGTCTTTGAGGTAATCGATCTTTGCCCTTGATGGCTATAGATTGGTTATCCTTCTCCCTTAAGATTCCCCAAGATTCCCTCAAACTAACAGCCTTTAAAGTAAAAATTTGGGCTAAATTTTTATAGTCATTTTCTTCTGTTAAAGATGACTTTCATCATACTCAAGGTATTATGGGCAGAGGAACAAAGGTTTTGAGCATTTTGCGTATTTTCAATAAAAAAATAAGATTTTGCAATTTTGAGTCGATTTCGGGGGGATAAGGACTCTGTGCTAATTTTTCTTGGATTTGAGCGTATTCTGCTGCACTTAGGGGTTCTCCATCTACGGGCGATCGCCCCTCAGTGATAATTTCGGTCCGCAACACTTCTTCAGGAATGTCCTCTGGGGGTGGTAAAGTTACCCCTACCTCAAAAAATACCATTTGTAGAGCTAAACTGATGGGAATGGCACGATAAAGTGGGTTATAGACCATGATTTTATCTCCTATACAGACAGTCCTGGGGGTAAAGTTTCACCACACATATTATGAATGGTAACAATTTTTTCAAATAACCAAGGATAAGCTTGACGATAGTAAGGAATTAATGCCAGGGGACTGAGTAAAGCTGTTGCGGTAATGTCAGCTATACTCAAGGAGTCTCCGACTAAGTAGGGTTGCTCTTTCCAGTAGCCAAGGACATTCATCGCTTCTTCTAGGCGTTTTTGAGCTAATTCAACAGTTTTTGGTGTAATGCCGTATTGACGACGGACAATATTGATCACCAGTTGACTTGATAGAGATGGATCGATGGATTTTCCTTCTCCTGCACGATAATTATAGTAAACAAAACGAGTTGCTGTACCAATACTTTCGTCTAACCAATCTTCTAATAATAATGCTTGGGTTTGTTTGGGGGGATCACATAGCATGAAAGGGGGATCTTTTTGATAGGTTTCAAGGTAGTTAAAAATGCAAGTTGAGTCTGCTATTGCCTCGGGTTGTCCTGTTTTTTGGGGGAGCAAAACTGGCACAGTACTTAACCCTGTCAGGGGTTTTAGTTTCAAAATATGTAATCCTGGGGTTAAGTTTTCTACTTGATAGGGGATTTTTTTATAACCTAATGCTAGTCTTGCTTTTCGGCAGTAATGAGAGGTGCTAAATTGTAGTAGTAACATATTATTGACTTATAAGTATAAAAGTCTAATTATACAAAGCTTTGATCAGAAAAATACTGTTTAATTTAACTCCATATTAATCGAGTTAACACTATCAATCTTATCAGCAATAGTTTGTTCCCTATCAGTACGAGTTCCTAACCGAATCGAGGTACTAATTCTCGGACTTCCTATCTCGTGAATTTTCTCATGGCAACGTTTTAGAGCTGCCATTACCTCATCCCATTCTCCTTCCACATTGGTTCCATATCCATGAAGTTGTGGATTGAGATTGGCTTCTGTGAAGATAGTTAAGCAAACAGCTACATACTCAGAAACAGAAACCCCTACTCCCATAGGAATAACACAAATATCAGCAATAACTTTCATCAAACGTATTAATATCTAACAATTAATTCATATTTTACCAGTTAACCTAAGCATTTTTCAATTGAATAGAATAACCGAAAATTTAACTTCTGCCTTCTGCCTCAAAGCTAGAAAGTTTATAATCTATGCAAATAAATACTGCTATCATCTTTGACAATAGGTCTTTTGACTAACCTTAATAATTGTGCCAAGATAGCCTCTTGAATTGTCTAATTATTATTAATTGTAGGAGTGGATAAACGTGAGTTTGAATTTTAGTCGTACGGACTTCTTGGTAGGTAATACACCTCTATCTATTGCATCAGGGAACTTTAACGATGATATTAACCAGGATTTAGTGGTGGTTAATTTCGAGAGCAATGATATTTCAGTATTGCTAGGGGATGGAACAGGAGATTTTAGTAATCGTACCGATATCGCTGTAGGAGAAGCTCCAACTTTTGTTGCAGTGGGAGATGTTAACAATGATGGAATATTAGATCTAGCAGTTGCAAATAATATCGATAATAATGTTTCTATACTGTTAGGAGATGGGGTGGGTAATTTTTCTTCTCCCACTAACTTTTCTGTGGGAAATAGCCCGGTTCCCTTGACCATTGGAGACTTTAACAATGATGGTAATCTCGATATCGCCGTGGTTAATTTTGAGGGAGATGATGTCTCAGTGTTACTGGGAAATGGCACTGGCAATTTCTCTCTTAATCCTGACAATTTTGTAGTTGGAGATGGACCTTTTGCCGTAGTTACTGGCCTTTTTGATGATGATGATTTCTTAGATTTGGCAGTAGCTAATGCTTTTAGCGATGACGTTTCTATCTTATTGGGAGATGGAATCGGTAACTTTGGTTCACCCAACAATTTTGTTGTAGGAGATAGACCAGATGCACTAGCAGTAGGGGACTTCAATAGTGATGGTGAATTAGATTTAGCAGTTGGCAATGCTGATGATAACGATGTCTCGATTTTGTTTGGAGACGGATTGGGGAGTTTTGGAAACCGCACAGATTTTCCAGTGGGACTTTTACCCCCTTCTATTGCGGTGGGGGACTTAAATGACGATGGAAATGAAGATTTAGCAGTGGCCAACTTTTTCAGCAATGATGTTTCCTTACTTTTAGGAGATGGACTCGGAAACTTTAGTTTCCCTCGTAACATTGATGTGGGTGATGCAGCTAGAGCGGTAGTGATTGGAGATTTCAACAACGACAATAGGGAAGATTTGGCGGTTGCTAATTTTAATAGTGATAACATTTCAGTTTTAGTTGCTACTCCTGAACCCAACGCTATTTTTGGATTCATTCTGTTAGGTTTATTAGGAATAGCTACAAAATGGTCAAAACTGAGATAATCTTGTTTTAAAATCAAATATTTCTAGCTAAATTGATTGATTCAATCAGACTGATATTAAAGTCAAAGAGTCCTCGTTTCTAAGTTATGGTTGAAACGAGAACTCTTGATTACCTTGGAGTAAAAACTCTGTTAAGGTTAAGGACTGTAGTAGCTTTTTTCTGCTTCCAATTGCTGAACTAAACGACTTTGTCCTTTAGTCTTTGCAACTTGCAAACGATGCTCTAAGCTTTTCAAAATGTTAGAGCGATGAAGATGAGCAACATCGCTTAAGTGCTTTTGGTTATTGGTCATAACTCACCTCTATTTATGCTTTTAAAGATTGAACATAGATACCCATCTCTGAGGAAAGGCGCAATAACATCGATAGTCTACGATGTTGATGCTTGCTACGTTTTTGAGCGATTAAAAAGCGGGATTTAGACTGTAAATCGTCTAACCCCTTCGGGCGAGTAATTGCATTGTTCAAGGGCATAACGCCTCCTTCTGAATCGTGGTGAATCGAATGAGGCGCGTTCCTTCGGGATAGTTTTCCCTACTTCCGTCTGCTGTTGCCAGCAGATGAACGATTTATCCTGCTGTGTTAATATCTTAACATTTTTTTCTATTTTTAGTTACTGTCTAGCTTTCAGGAAAGGAGAATCCCCTGCACGGTTGGGGTGAAGATGTTGGAGAAAAAAATCAACAGTGGTTTGGTTAATCAAACCCTTGAATACAGCCAAAGCACCGATTCTCATCCATATCCTTCCCTGTCCTTGTTCCTCTAAGATATTATGGAGTTGACTATCATTGATTAAGCCCGCTTTCTTTAGATAATAGCCCAGATATTGAGGAGTTCCTTCGCGAGCTTTCTCTAGGGTTCTGGCCCAATCTTCAGCGAAAAAATCGGCAGTTTGTTGTTTTATCCAACCTTTTTGAGCTAAAATTTCCCCTAAACGACGTTGGGGATTTTTCTTCTGCTCTTTTAGTGCAATCTCAACCTGATGAGGGCTGACTAGTCTTGCTTGTTGTAACAGACTTCCCAAAGTTTGTTCACTTTTTGTTTTAGCCATTGAAGGTTCCTCACTAGGGTTAGGTTTACTCGTCAACCTTATTGTTCCCCAATTTTTCTAGTTAATTTCACCGAAGACAAATTGTTTGTCTGATGTTGCAAATGACAATAATTTATTTTCTTGACAAATACACTTTTTTATGGAAGGAAAACTATCAAAACTATCATGTCTCAATTGCTTGAATATGGTGGTAAGGTACTCAACGAGTTTTCTAGAACTCCACTAATAATATATTTGGGAAAATATAAACTGTGTTGTACATTTGTGCATTCATTTATTGTACTTTTTTTTTATGACAATCACGTTAAGTTTAGTTAAAAAAATAAAAAAGCACCTAAAGGTTCATGTTACTGCAAATAAAAGTTATGCTCTTGTAGCTATATAGAGTATGCGAAATGAAAAAAATTAAGGTTAGCAATTTGTTTTTTACAGAAAATTTGTTTTAAAATAAAAGAGCAAAATCGAACACAGAGCATCTGTGTTATTGTATGTTGAATGAGCCAAAAACAGAAAAATTTAAAATCGAGTATTTACAATCACTTGAAACAGGGAAAGACGCAAAACAATCCTGGGGTCAAGATGTTAAGGAAGGGTTAAATCAATATCCTAAAAGCATCCCACCTAAATATTTTTACGATGACCGAGGATCTCTATTATTTGAACAAATTTGTCAGTTACCAGAATACTATCCTACTCGAACAGAAGCAAGTATTTTAAAACAATATTCAGGGGAAATTGCACAAATTACAGGGACTTGTGAATTGGTTGAATTAGGGAGTGGAAGCTCTACGAAGACTCGCTTATTACTAGATGCTTATGAGCAACAAAAAAAGGGTTTTAAATATATGCCTATTGATGTTAGTGCAGGAATTCTCAAAGAAAGTGCAATACAACTAAAACAAGATTATAATTCTTTGGATATTCTGGGTTTAGTAGGGACTTATGACGAAGCTCTAAGCCATTTAGACTCTTTTGCTTCTCAGAGGAGAATGGTATTTTTTTTAGGCAGTTCTATAGGTAATTTTAGTGATGTAGCCTATGATAATTTCTTAGATAAAATTGCACAAGTTTTAAACAATGGAGATTATTTTTTGTTGGGGGTTGATTTACAAAAGCCTAAGTCTATTTTAGAAGCTGCTTACAATGATAGTCAAGGAGTAACTGCAACTTTTAATTTGAATATGCTGAATCATTTAAACAATAGATTTAAAGGGAATTTTGATCCTAACTGTTTTAAACATAAGGCTATTTACAACGAAGAAAAAAAACAAATAGAGATGTATTTGTTGTCAGAAAAAAAACAAAAAGTAAATCTCGAAGCTCTTAACCTAGCAGTTAGTTTAGAGAAAGGAGAAAAAATCTTAACCGAAATTTCTCGAAAATTTGATGTAGAAGATACAAAATATAAATTAGCCTCTAAAAAATTAAAACCAATAAAAATATTTACAGATGAAAATCAATGGTTTGCTTTAATACTTAGTCAGGCGATAAAATAGCTTAAAGTAAATAAAAGTATAGTATTCAATACTTAATCACATTTAATTTAGTTTATTAACATCTACTGGGAATCATTATGTCACTTCTAAAATCTCAACTACCTGTTTTTCTTGATAACTGTTCTCGAGACTCCATAATTGATTATTTTCAGAATAGTTGGGAATTAGAAAACATATTAATGGAAAGTATTGTGGATGATGAAACATTTTATATCAATCCCGATCCTTTAAGAAATCCATTGATTTTTTATTTAGGACATTCTGCTGCATTTTATATTAATAAATTAATTCAAGTTGGGTTACTAGAAAAACGAATTAATGCAGATTATGAAGTATTACTTGAGTTTGGGGTTGATCCTGAAAATTCAGAAGAATTAGATCAAGCTATCGCACACATTAATTGGCCAAAGGTTGACGATATTTGGGAATATCGAAATACAGCTTATGATGTCATTTTAAAAGTCATTAAAAATACCTCTTTAGAACTTCCCATTCACGAAAATCATCCCCTTTGGGGTCTAATGATGGGAATGGAACATCAACGAATTCATTTTGAAACCTCTTCCATGTTATTTAGACAACTTCCTACAGAAAAACTAGAGAAACCTCGAGGATGGCAATATGCACCTTCCCACAAAAATACTAATAGTAATAACATGGTTTTGGTAGAGGGTGGAACTGTAAAACTAGGAAAAGAAAGAGATGATAAATTATATGGATGGGACTGTGAATACGGCGATCGCTTAGTTAAAGTTAAATCATTTTTTGCTAGTCAATACTTAGTTAGTAACGCTGAATTTCTAGAATTTGTCAATAATAAAGGTTATGAAAATGAAACTTATTGGGACGAAAAATCCTGGCAATGGAAAGAAAAAAATAGTGTTAGAAATCCAAAATTTTGGCAATTAAATGACGGCGAATATTATTATCGTGCCATGTTTGATGAAATCCCTTTACCCTTAGACTGGCCAGTGGAAGTTAATTATTACGAAGCTATGGCTTATTGCCGTTGGAAAGGAAAAGAAACTAGATTAATGAGCGAAGCAGAGTGGAATTTAGCTACTTACGAACCACAGCAAAATTATCAACTCGAAATTGAAGAGGTAAGCCAGTATAATCTCAATTTAAAATTTGGTTCTCCTAGTCCAGTTGGATTATTAAAAACAGCCCAAAGTTACTCGGGATTATGGGATTTACGGGGAAATGTTTGGGAATGGTTAGAAGAAGATTTTAAACCTTTACCAGGTTTTAAACCCCATTTTCTCTACGAAGATAATTCTGCTCCTTTTTTTGATAATCGTCATAAAATGATGTTAGGAGGGGCTTGGGTAACTCAAGGGACAGAAACCTTGAAATATTATCGTAATTGGTTCCGCCCTAACTTCTATCAACACGCAGGTTTTAGAATAGTAAACAGTGATAACCAATAATCGGTAACTGATACTAGTTTAATTCCTTGAAGCTAATATTATCAGCAATGAATCAAGTCTTTCAATCAACCAAAAATTTTCTCAAAAATAAATTATTACCACAAAAAATTACTCAATGGTTTCAGGTGAGTGGTACACAAATAGCAGAAATTTTAGAAACAGTAAGAGAAAAATTACCCACCACCGAAGCTATTTTAATTGGAAAAACCCAATCCGGTAAAAGTTCAATTGTCAGAGGATTAACAGGGGTTTCAGCAGAAATTGTTGGTCAAGGATTTCGTCCCCATACCAAACATACGAACCAATATACATACCCCAACGATGATTTACCGTTACTAATTTTTACCGATACAGTAGGATTAGGAGACATCGAACAAAATACGGATTCCATCATTCAAGAATTAACCGACAAATTAGAATCCTCCAACCAAAAAGCAAAAGTAGTTATTCTAACCGTCAAAATTGATGATTTTGCTACAGAAACCCTAGCCAAAATTGCCCACCAATTACGTCAACTATCCCCTAAAATTCCCTATATTCTTGTTGCTACTTGTCTTCACGAAATTTATCCTCCCCGTACCCAAAATCATCCCCCTTATCCTCCCAACTTTGAAGAAATCAATCGCAGTTTTAACCATCTCAAAAATGACTTCCAGAATCTTTACGACGATGCCATTCTCATTGACTTTACCCGAGAAGAAGACGGTTACACCCCTGTTTTTTACGGCTTAGAAACCCTCAGAAACGCCATCGCCCAAAAGTTACCAGAAGCGGAATCTATAGCCATTCATCAACTTCTAGAAGGGGAAACCAGCGAGAAAATTGGTAATCTTTATCGAGACGTTGCCCGTCGCTATATTTGGGCTTTTTCTGTGGTAGCAGGTACTTTAGCCGCTGTTCCTCTACCCTTTGCTACTATGCCCGTTTTAACCGCTTTACAAGTATCTCAGGTGACATTGTTGGGGAAACTCTACGGACAAATTTTGACCCCATCCCAGGCTGGTGGTATTGTAAGTGCGATCGCAGGAGGGTTTTTAGCCCAGTCTATCGGACGAGAATTAATTAAGTTTATTCCTGGTTTGGGAAGTGTTATTGCTGCGTCTTGGGCTGGTGCCTATACCTGGGCTTTAGGGGAAGCAACTTGTGTTTATTTTGGAGATTTAATGGGGGGAAAAAAACCCAATCCTGAGCAAATTCAGACAGTGATGCGAGAAGCCTTTAAACAGGCACAAAATCGCTTTAAAAAAAGCTAATGACTTCATTTTAATAGAAGAGTCAGGATATTTGTTAGCTTGAATGGCGGACTTAGCATTAGGTGTACATCATCAGTCCGGGAAAACCTATATAATTCGGATATGAAAAAAGTTGTTTGATTATATGATGATCTATCATAGTTATAGGGAAATAAAATTTAGGGTTTTCTGAAATATAGCAACTAGCATTGAAAACCTTATTAACCAACCAAATCTCAGCAACTATGGCACTTAAAAAACAATTTTCCAGTTTTGAAGAAATGTTATCCGCATCAACAGTCCCGGTTCTCGTAGATTTTTATGCGACTTGGTGCGGTCCTTGTCAAATGATGTCCCCTATCTTAGAACAAGTGGGAACCCAGATGCGAAGTCGTGTACAAGTTGTCAAAATAGATACAGACAAATATCCAGGAATTGCCTCTAAATACGGTATCCAATCTTTGCCAACTTTGGTTTTATTTAAAAAAAGTCAACCAATAGAAAAATTTGAAGGTGCTATGCAAGCCTCTCAATTAATGCAACGTCTCAATCTTTTGATTTGAGTGGAAAACAAAAAAGCGTGAGGATCTTGATCAAAAAAGCAGGGGTTCAATCCCCTACAATGACTTAGTTTTTGTTAACTAAATTACGACTTAGCTTGTGTAGAAAATCCTCACCACAGCTAGTTATTTTTTCATGAACTTTAGCTACTTTGATCATAGCTTCATTTCTATTATTTGCTTATTATCTGTGATCAGTAATATTTTTGTTACTAATACTAAAATGTTATTTAATGGAAAGAATTATAATTATTGAGTTAACGCTTAAGCTTTAGTTATGAACTGGTGGAAAAAACTTAAAGATAACCCCTTAGCTCGTTTTGGAGCAGTTCTACTGATAATTTTCTATATAGCTGTAATTGCTGCGGATTTTGTCGCTCCTTATAATCCTTATTCATCCCAAGCTGATGGTTCTCTTCTTCCTCCCACACAGATTTATTGGACAACCAAGGGAGGTGACTTTATTGGCCCTCATGTTTATCCTGTCACCCAAAGTCCTACGGATGTTGAGACGGGGAAACGTAGTCTAAACGTCAATTTTGAGGAACCTTCCCCCATTCGCCTTTTTGTCAAAGGTGAAACTTACCAATTCCTGCAAATTCGTCTTCCTTTACCCCCTTCTTTTGAAGAAGTGGAATTGTTTCCAGGTATTTCAGTTAATCGTCATCTTTTTGGCACTATTGGTTCAGGAAAAATCAATTTATTGGGAACCGACGAACAGGGACGGGATCAATTCAGTCGTTTACTGTTTGGGGGGAGAATTAGCCTCTTTATCGGTCTTGTTGGTATTATTATCTCTTTTCCCCTGGGAATGATCGTCGGGGGTATTTCTGGCTACTTTGGAGGCTGGATCGATGGTATTTTGATGCGTCTGGTAGAAGTTTTGATGACCATCCCTGGAATTTATCTTTTAGTGGCCTTAGCTGCTGTGCTTCCCCCAAGTCTCAGTAGTGGACAAAGATTCCTCTTAATCGTTTTAATAACATCTTTTATCGGTTGGTCAGGACTGGCCAGAGTTATCCGCGGTCAAGTATTGTCCCTCAAAGAACAAGAATTTGTCCAGGCCGCAAAAGCGATGGGAGCAACTCCTTGGCGCATAATTGTTCGTCATGTACTGCCCCAAACAGCTACATACATTATCATCTCAGCAACACTGGCTGTTCCTGGTTTCATTGTTTCTGAGTCCGTTCTCAGTCTGATTGGGTTGGGAATTCAGCAACCTGACCCCAGTTGGGGGAATTTACTGTCTGTGTCTACCAATGCCTCGATTTTGGTACTTCAACCCTGGTTGATTTGGCCCCCTGCTTTGATGATTATTTTGACGGTTCTCTCCTTTAATTTGCTTGGAGATGGTTTAAGAGACGCTCTTGATCCTCGCAGTCTCGAGTAGTTTGTCGATTCTGTATATTTTTGTTAATTTCTTAGTTATGGGAAAAATTTAACCTTGACTTTTTCTAGAATGTTGAGAGAAACTTACAATAACTAGAGTGAAGCACCCATTAAATGTTAATTTTTGCTAACATTTAACTGGTGCAGTCAAAGTGAATCAAGATAAACGTCTTGGTAACAATGGACACGAGCAACCATTATTCGGATGTTTCTAGTCCTTGAGCCCATTAAAAACCCCGTTCTAGAATCAACCATGAACATGGAAACCCTAGAATTTATCATTTACCCCGATGGCCGTGTCAAAGAATCAGTGACGGGCATAGTAGGTTCCTCCTGTCAAGAGGTAACCGCAGCAATCGAAGCACAACTAGGAAGAGTTCTTTCTAGTGAGAAAACTTCTGAATATTACGAACAAACTAACTCTCAATCAGCAAAAGTTGCCAATAAGGTTTCTTCTAGCGACTGGTGAGAGTTAATTGTTGTTGATTATTCTATCTCTTGTAACGTTCTCAAATTTAAAAAAATATGTCACACTTTAGCAACATTAAAACCCAAATCCGTAACCTAAGCTCCCTCAAAGCAGCACTCAATGACATGGGAATCGACTGGAAGGAAGGTTCACACACCGTTAGGGGATACAAGGGGCAAACCCGTAAGGCCGAAATTGTTCTCCAACAAGAAAATAGCTACGACATCGGTTTTAGTTGGAATGGTAGCGAATACGAATTAGTTGCCGATTTACAATACTGGCAGCAACCTCTATCGGTTGAAGGATTTTTGAAGAAAGTTACTCAAGGATATGCTCTGCATACTATTCTTGATGAGTCTTCTAAGCAAGGGTTCCAAGTAGCCCAACAACAAAAGAACGAAGACGGTTCTATACGCCTTGTTGTTCAACGCTGGAGTGCGTAATGGATGATTTCGCTTTCACCCCCGATCGCTCTGGGTTAGAACCGGAACTAGGGGGAATTTTTCGAGATGCTCCCGATAGAACCGGATTTGAACCAGAGTTAGGGGGTCAACTGCGACAAAAAGGGGTCTACGTGGACGAGTTAACCTGTATTGGCTGTAAAAACTGCGTTCACTTTGCCCCCAACACTTTTTATGTGGAAGACAGTCATGGACGAGCTAGAGTCTACAATCAAGACGGAGACGAAGAGGATACCGTTCAAGAAGCGATCGATACTTGTCCTGTTGATTGCATCCATTGGGTTGATTACACAGAGTTAAAAGAACTTGAGGAGGTTCGCAAGCATCAACAGATTAAAGCCCTTGGTTTTCCTCAAGTCCATCGCAGTCCCAAGAGAAGGAGAAAACCCTCGACGAAAAGATGAGAGCATGAATAATGGCTGGATTTATAGAGAACAAATTAAGCCAAAAAATGCTGGTGTAACGCTAATACAATATTACACCAAACATTACCATCATTCTAGTTCTCAACAATGGTTAGAGAGGATTCTCTCTGGTCAAATTCTTGTTGACAATCAACCTGTTCCCCCCGAAACTGTTTTAAAAACAGGTCAATGGTTAAGCTATAACCGTCCCCCTTGGGAGGAACCAGAGGTTCCCTTGAGTTTTGATTGCCTTTACGAAGATGATCACCTATTGGTGATGAATAAACCTTCTGGACTTCCTGTGTTACCAGGAGGAGGGTTTTTAGAAAATACTTTATTGTGGCAATTAAAAAAACAATATCCTCATAACCCACCCACACCAATTCATCGTTTAGGGAGGGGAACATCGGGGTTAATGTTAATGGGAAAAACTGCGATCGCTCGTTCCCACTTAAGCCAACAAATGCGGGAACACAAAATAAAAAAAGTTTATCGAACCTTAATTGGAAAAACTAACCTTCCTGATTCATTTATTATTGATCATCCCATTGGAAAAATATCTGATCCTGTTTTAGGTTATATTTATGGGGCAAAAAGTGATGGGAAATACGCTTACAGCGAGTGTCGTGTGTTAAAAAGACACTCAGATAAAACAGAAATAGAAGTTACTATATTGACAGGTCGTCCCCACCAAATTAGAATTCATTTAGCAGCTATTGGCTACCCTTTACTTGGTGATCCCTTATACACAATTGGCGGAATTCCTAAAATTAATAATGAACAAGAACAAATAAATGTTCCTGGAGATTGCGGTTATTTTCTCCACGCTTATCAACTTTACTGTGTTCATCCCATTAACAAAAAACCGTTAACTTTTACTTGTAAAAGACAATTTACTGATGATTAAAATTAGGAGACAGTCGCTTAAACATAGCAACTGTCTCCTTATAATCAAGATTCCATAAAAGTTAGAAATAATTAACTTCCTTCTTGTTGTAATTTTTGTCCTAGTCTGGGTTCGGTTCCAGCGAAAAGACGCATAATGTTGGTACGATGACGAAAAGTCACATAAACTCCAGCTATTATCCCAAATAAACAATAGGGTAAAGGCTGATTTAACCCAAACATAAGCACATTAACAGCAAGAACTCCAGTAATAGAACTCAAAGAAACAATACGAGATAGACTTAACATCCCCAAAAAGCTACCTAGTGTACCTAAAGCAACAATGGGGTTAAGCACTAATAAAACCCCTAAACTGGCAGCAACAGATTTGCCTCCCGTAAAATTGAGGAAAATAGACTTACTATGACCAAATACAGCAGCGATCGCTGCCAAAATCACCAGCCAAGATTTCCATTCTAAAGGAACCAAATCGGAAGATTGGAATAAAAACCATAGTTTAACAACAATGACAGCGAACATGGCTTTAGCTAAATCTGCGCCTAAGACAAATATAGCTGCTCGTTTGCCAATAGTGCGTAAAACATTGGTAGCACCGGTAGATCCTGAACCATGTTCACGAATATCAATGCCTTTTAGGTAAAATGCAGTCAGGTATCCTGTGGGTATGGAACCCAGTAGATAGCCAATCAGAATTAGTAATGCGCTAATGAAAAAAGCCATAAGTCATCGGTAAAATTGAAAGTGGTCAAAATTTTGGTTGTTTAATAGAGATAGCTGCTCATTTGCTGCGGATCTGGGGCAAAAGCCAACCACAAGGGAAATTGTAGCAAGGAGAGATTAATTTGTTCTTCTGCCTCATCGATGATGACAAGGGGGAGCAAATCATCTTCTACTAATCTTTCTGCTTTTTGAACCAAAGCATCTGGGGATTCAAATAGAACCACTCCTCTTTCTGGTCCAAAGTCCCCTCGAGAAATTCCCAAACAGTCTTGTAGTCCCCTTCGCCATTCTCCCAATCTTTCTGGGGTATTGGCCAAAATCAGAAACCGAGTGCGATCGCCGTGTAATTCGTTCAAAACGGAAATTACTGCAGAAGCTACTAAAATGTTTTGTAAACGACTGCCCATTGATTTAATTGTACCCCTACCTCCTTGAGAAAAGAACCATTTTTGTACTCTTTCTGCGTGGATGGGTTCAAATGTTCGGCGTAGTTGCCACGGGGGGCCATAGTAATCGGGATTTCTACGATACTGGTCTAAAATCTGCTGAATTTTACGAGTTTGTTCGGCAAATGCTTGGGGTGCAATTTGTACTGTCGATCCACTAGTTGGAGGAGGAATGGTAGGTTCTGAAGGTTGCTCCCAACTGTCTTGACTTGGCAGATCCAATTGCTCAGCAGCGGCCGCGAGATCCTGTAAACTTCCCACTAGATAGTCTTTAAATCCCTGTACCCTGATAGCTAAGTCTTGGGAGATTCCCGCAAAAGTGGTTTTCATTTCCTCACGAATTCTATCTCGACGGCGTTCTAATTGCTCGACAGATAGTTCTAAGGTTTGTTTTTTTTGCTGAAGCTCTTTGAGTCCTTCTGCAACCATTTTTTCTAGAGTTTGCTCTACTGTCTGGGTTTTTTCTGACAGTTTTTGAGCTTTACTCACTTCTAAAGCTTCGATTTCGGCAATTAGATCCTGTTTCTGTTGCGTTAATACTTCAACCTCGTTGGTCAATTCCTGGACAGTTTTTTCCAAGTCCGCAGGTCGCGATAACTCATCTATAAAGGATACTGCTTTATCGAATGAGTCAATCTCTTTGCTTTCTTCTTCCCGTATCTCTTCGGAAACGGTTAGAGGTTCTAATCCTTCTATTTCTTCAGCAGAAGCGTTCTCCTGAGAGAGATCAGGGTTTAGATTCGGGTTGGAAAACTGGGGAACGTCTGAGGTCATGGATTTAGATTTAGAGACAGGGTGCAATGTTAGAGGTTTTTCTCATGGCGACGAAAGGGGAATAAGATAACATTTTTACGGAATTGTACCGTCTGTTTTTTCTTGGGTGATTTGCTGTTAAACACACACAAATCACTTATGATTCTTTTGAATCACCTAATTTTTATTTGTTACCTGTTGTCAGTTTTCTCCACCAAGAGAGATAGACTCATCAGAAGTCTATCGTTGAATCGGTATTCATTTCAACTGGTTTGCTTTGATTTTATCAAAACTACAGTATTGTTCCAAACAAGTGTTAAGCATTTGGGGATCAAAGATAATGGGCAAAAAATGAATGCTTTTTACTTCCTTAAAATAAAATAAAATTGGTACAGGATACCAAAAAATTTCCCAGTTTTGCCAATCGCTGTAGGGAAAACTACGAATACACTGATCAGATCGATAAACCTCTAAATCGGTTTGAGTAAATCTTAGGCGAATGAGAACGGTTTGTAATAAAAGGAACAACCCTAATAAACCGAAGGGAAGACTTAGCCAAGGTTGTATGAGAAAAGCGGCGATGGCCATGAGAAGCAAAACTACAGGAATTCTATAGCTCGGGGCTAATTCTACGCTTTGTTGGTTGATACCGGGAGGGGTCACAGAAGTCATAATCAGGGTAAAAATCTGTATCAAACAAGACAATTATGGGACAATGGGAAAGGGGATGGATTACGGGCAAATTAGCTCCCAGGATAACATCTATCTCTTGATTTATGGAACGGTTGCTATCAAGTTTTTTTTGAGAGTTTAATGCTGAAATTGCTATTTTTGTCAACCCCTGTTGGACCACTGGGTTCGGGGATGGGGGGAGGTGTTGAATTAACTTTGCTTAATTTAGCCCAAGAAATGGGGCGAAGAGGACACAGGGTTAAAGTTGTGGCTCCGGAAAATTCTGTTGTTTCTGAGGTTTCTTGTCAAGAAATTTCGGGAACTTGGCAAGATACAATTCAAAATAACCATAGAGATGCGCCAATTGTTTTGCCGAAAAATTCGGTTTTGGGCAATATGTGGGACTACGCAGGAAGAGTAGAAAAGGATTACGATTTGATCATCAATTTTGCCTTTGACTGGCTACCGTTTTATCTGACTCCTTTCTTTACCACTCCTATTGCCCATCTTATCAGTATGGGTTCCACAACAGATGCTTTTGATGAGGTTATGAACCGAGTCGCTAAACAATACCCAAATACTATGGGGGTTCATACTCATGCTCAAGGCCAAACTTTTCCCTTTAATGATATTTGCCGTGTCTTGGGTAATGGATTAAATTTATCTTTATATAATTATTGCGATAGTCCTGATAATTGTTTAGCTTGGGTGGGGAGAATTGCTCCAGAAAAGGCTTTAGAAGATGCCATAGAAGCTTCAAAAATTGTTAATATTCCTTTGAAAATTTTTGGTAAGGTTACCGATGAGAAATACTGGCAAACTATTCGTCAAAATTATCCCGATGGTTCTTATCAATACGAAGGCTTTTTTAATACAATAGAATTGCAAGAAAAATTGGGTAGATGTAAAGCTTTACTGATGACTCCAAGGTGGATAGAAGCATTTGGAAATGTTGCAGTTGAGGCCTTAGCTTGTGGTGTTCCAGTTATTGCTTATAGTCGGGGGGGGCCAGCAGAAATTGTCCAACATGAAAAGACGGGATTTCTAGTCGAACCTGATAGTATTTCTGGTTTGGTTGACGGCATTAATCGTGTTGATACAATTGATAGAAAGCAATGTCGTCAGCAAGCTGAAAAAGAATACTCTCTTCAAGCATTGGGTGAGAGATTTGAAGGTTGGTTTTATGAGTTAGTTAAACAAGAGTAATTTAGTTATTTATTAAATAATATTGAAAGTTTTTTTTAATCTTTACTTGATATCTAAATTTTTGAGATATAAATTTGAGATATAAATAGGTACAGGAAAACATTTATAAGTTGCTTAATATAGGTAATTTTTTGTTTATCTTGTTTAATATCTTCTCACTATCTTGATAGATGACTTTATGCATTTAGATACTAGGTAAACCCAAGAAAGATTATATCATAGCTAGAAGTAGACAGGCGATTTATTTTTAATAATTTAATAATAAGTATCTAGCAGTAGAGCATATTCTTATAAACATCAAGCGATCGCTTTTAGCATTGATAAAAAAGTGGCATCTTCATTTACAATAAAAGATGGCTAACAACTAAATAAGGTTTAAAAATGTCACAGTTTAGGCTTCGTCCCAATACTAGCGATGCCATTTTCCAAAAATACATTTGGCAAGACAACGAATATCGAATTCCCGAACAGCTAAACGAAAATACTTCTATTATTGATGTAGGTTGTCACATTGGATTATTTTCTTATTTATGTTGGCAACGAGGTGCAAGAAATATCATGGCATTTGAACCCTTTAGTGAAAACTATAATTTGGCTAAATTTAACCTAGAAAGTACCTCGATTTCTCTGTCTCCCAAAGCAGTGTGGAGATCTGATGGATTGAGTGATGAGCAACTATTTTTAACTTCTTTTTCTCTTATGCATCCCGATGGTCCAGATCCTGTTAATAAAGATACCTTAAATACGGGAACACCTTCTGTTTTTGGGGAATCAGGGGACTCAGTGGAGACAGTTTCTTTAGATAGTTTAATAGGAGATAAGGTTATTGATATCTTAAAATTGGATTGCGAAGGCAGCGAATTTCCTATTTTATTGACTTCTAAAAAGTTAAAACAGGTGCGATATATTACGGGAGAATATCATTTGATGGATAATGTTCCGCAAGTGGGAAAAGTAAATGGAATTAACAATTATTCTGTAGGAACTTTAGCAGATTTATTAACTGCTTTGCGGTTCAAAATAGAGATAGTTCCTTTCAAAGATCCCCTATTTTCCGATACAACTGGTAACTTTTTTGCTTACAATCTTGATCTTTAATTCAATGATTAGGCGATCGCTTTTAATTGAGTTTCATGAGTTGGTTGAGTAGGATTAATTTTCCTGCCAGGGTTTCGTTTTACTCTAATTTACTGCAATTTCTGGTATTTCATTCACTCTTACCGCAATATTAACCATTTGCTATGTCCTCATTCCCTACACCATCCTTTTTAAAGTCCTACTGGGAAAGTGCTTTTGATTTAAAGAAGCACCTACAGGGATTTTTGAAAATTGATCAAGAAACCTTAGAAAGTTATCTTAAAACAGGTCACAAACAATTAGAAATATTAGGAAAAAAATGTTTCGATTGGGAAGAAGCAACAACATTTTATCGTGAACAAGTAGGAGATTTACACCTATTTGAGCTAACTGCTTGGCACTTGAGTAGTTCGGATTATATTGCTGATACTTTACGTCTTATTGCAGATAATTGCCAAGGCAATGTTTTAGATTTCGGTGGTGGAATTGGTACCCACTCTATCGCAGCGGCATTATCACCTCAAGTAGAAAAAGTTACTTATTGTGATATTAATTCTAGAAACCTAGATTTTGTTAATCATAGAGTAAGTCAAATAGGTTTAAAGAATAAGGTACGTTGCTGTTCTGAAGTGAAAGACAAGGAAGTATTCGATACGATAATTTGTTTTGATGTCTTAGAACATTTATTAGTCCCTAGTAAACAACTGTTGTTGTTTAAAGAAATGCTTAGTCCTCAAGGAAAAATAATTATTAATTGGTATTTTTTCAAAGGATTTGACCAAGAATTTCCTTTTCATATCGATGATCCTGATGTTGTTGATGATTTTTTTATAACCCTTCAAAAGAATTTTTTAGAAGTTTTTCATCCGTATCACATCACCAGTCGTTGTTACCGAAAAATGCCATCGTAGAGTTAATACATCTAGTTTTATTTCACATTGATGGTTTCTTTATACAAGAAAAAAGGTGGGCATTGCCCACCTGATAACTTTAATAATAGTTACCAACCTTTCGGCGATGAACAGCTGTTAAAGCATCGGGGTTAGAAACTCGTCCGTTGGTGATTTTGCTATAAACAATCCAATGATCGCTACATTCCATGCGAGTGACAACTTCGCATTCTAAATAAGCTAAAGCATCAACTAAAATAGGAGAACCATTGTTAGCAGTTTGAACATTAACCCCTTCAAATCGATCGGCACCGGGGCGGAATCTTTTTAGAAAATGCTTCATCAAAGATTGATAGTTTCCTTCTTCGAGGATGTTTAAAACAAAACTATCTCCCACCTGCATTAAAGATTCGATCGCCCGATCTTTTGCCACTGCAACGGTGAAACCTGGGGGTTCAAAACTCGCTTGTGTTACCCAAGAGGCTAACATTGCCCCCTTAAGTTCTCCTTTGGTAGCAGTTAGGATATATAAACCGCTACTAATACGACCAATGGCTTTATCTAGGTCATTATCGAGGGATTTCCGTTGCTTCATCTTATTGGATAGGGTCAAGCTTTGTCCTAAATCCACCCCTGCTTCTTCGCAGAGTTGATAAATGGCTTCGGTGGGAGTATCCTTAACCCGAATGGGGTTAAAACCTTTGTTTAAACCGGCTTCTCTAAACTTGGTTAGCAGAGGGTCTATGGGTTCGTCGTTGCCACCATAGGATTCAAACATCCCGATGTATTGCTTATTTTTGGCGGCAGCAATAATTGTTCCAATGTTACTAGTAGTTTCGTTGCTATGATTACCTTCTAGGGGGGGCATCCCAATTACCAAACCGGCAGAACGACTGACGATCTCATGAACATCTTGAACATCGGCAGATTTAAGATCCACCATTTCTACAGCAACCCCTGTTTTGGTAATACCTTTGGCAATAGCTTGGGAAAGGCGATCGCTGTATCCGTAGTCAGAAACGTAAAATACTGCTACGCTTTTATCTGCCTTGCTTTGTTCTTCGCTCCAGGTGCGATAGCGTTCCACTAACTCGTGAACATTGTATCGTAACAACGGACCGTGACCATTGGCCACCATAGAAAAATTACCTAATTTGTCCATGCGTTTCAAGGCTGTAAGTACGGATCGCGCGTTGGGACCCATCAAACATTCGTAGTAGAAATGATAGTCTGGGGCGATATCTTCTAAGTGTTCATCATAGAGATTATCGGAACAATAGTGCATCCCGAAGACATCGCAGGTGTATAAGATTTCGGTAGCTTTGTCGTAGGTTAAAATGGTGTCGGGCCAATGTAGATTAGGCGCATTGACAAATTCTAAAACATGACCTTTCCCTAGATCCACGCTGTCACCGGTTTTAACCGCAATGTACTCGAAAGGTTGGTGGATAAAGTTTTTCAAAAAGTTAATTGCTACCTTTGAACCAACAACTGTTGCTTGGGGAGCAAGTTTTAGAATATCTTTAACCAAACCACTATGATCTGGTTCGGTATGACTAACCAGCAAATAATCAATAGTTTTGGGGTCAACAAGTCCAGTTATAGTATCTATGTATAATTGGCGAAACTTGGCGTGGGAAGTGTCTATTAGAGCAATTTTATCGCCACGAACGATATAGGAGTTGTAGGTAGTCCCATTTTGGAGGCCAAACTCGATATCGAAGCGATCTCGATCCCAGTCAAGGGAACGAATAGTGGTAGTATTTTCAGCAATATCACCAGTTTGTATGGTTAAACGTTTTTCAGTTTTGATGGGAGTTGCAACCATATCCCTCTCCGTATATTGTTTTCATTATTTGTTTATATTGTGACACGCTTCTTGAATAATGTGGCTTTAAGTTCCTTATGGAAAGGGTAAGATTCTTTTAATCAGTTAACAGGAGCCTTACTGTATAAAAGCACAATAAAATCTTTGTCAAATGAGAAAAAATCAGTTAAAATCTGTTTAATTTTGTACCTTTATGAGAACTATGAGTGATATTGTTCTTGATGTTTCTAACCTCCACATCCAGTTTCCCTTACAAGGAGAAAAAAAGAAAGTTGCAGTAGATAATGTTAATTTTAAACTTAAAAGAGGAGAAGTTTTAGGAATCGTTGGGGAGTCAGGATCTGGTAAGTCGGTGACTTCTTTAGCTATTATGGGTTTAATCCAAAATCCTGGTAAAATTAGCTATGAAAGTAGCATTAAATATTACCAATCGCCGCAAGAATATACAGAACTCACTCGCCTAGAATCTTCAAAATGGACAAAATATCGTGGTAAGGAAATCGCCATGATTTTCCAAGAACCGATGAGTGCTTTTAACCCTGTTTATACCATAGGTTATCAATTAAACGAAGCTATTAAACTACATCAGAATGTAACCCAAGAACAAGCAAACAGAGAAGCACTTCAATTATTGAAAAGTGTTAAAGTTCTTAAACAAACCTACTCAGATAAACAAGCAACCGCCTATTTAAAAAGGTATCCTCACGAACTCTCGGGGGGACAATTACAAAGGGTCATGATTGCAATGGCTATATCTTGTAACCCTACTATTTTAATTGCTGATGAACCCACAACCGCTCTAGATGTGACGGTTCAAAAAGGTATTTTAGAGTTATTAATAGGGCTTTGCGAAGATAAAAATATTGCTATGATTTTTATTTCCCATGACTTAGGAGTTATTAATGAAGTAGCGGATAATATATTAGTTATGCGAAATGGAAAAGTAATAGAAGAAGGAAAAAAAGAACAAATTTTACGTCATCCTAAAGATGGTTATACAAAGGGACTACTTGCCTGTCGTCCTCCTCTTCACGTTAAGGTAGATAAGTTACCCACTGTTGCTGATTTTCTGGACAATAAAGAAGGGCTTGACTTTTCTCAAGAAAGCAATTTAGTTTATCAAATTATTCCCCACGATGAAATAGAAGCTAGGAAACAAGAAGCACAAGAAAAAAAAGTTTTATTATCCGTTGATAACTTGGAAGTTGAGTTTGGAAAGTCAGGTTTTCTAGGACTGTCTAATAATAAATTTAAAGCAGTTAATAAAGTTGGTTTTGAAGTTTACGCAGGGGAAACATTAGGTCTGGTTGGAGAATCAGGTTGTGGAAAATCAACCCTAGCAAGGACAATTTTGAGACTTATTATAGCAACTCAGGGGAGTATATCCTTTGAAACTTATGAAATTTCTAAAAAATATATGAGTAGCAAATGGTTGCAGAAACTGAGAAAAAATATGCAAATTGTTTTTCAAAATCCTTACAATTCTCTCAACCCCAGATTAACAGTAGGAGAAGCAATTGCTGAACCCATGATTATTCATAAAAATCAACCTAATAGTAAAAAAAGAAAAGAAATTGTCCATGCATTATTAACATTAGTTGGCTTAGACTCGAATAGTAGCTATAATCGCTATCCTCACGAATTTTCTGGAGGACAAAGACAAAGGGTTTGTATTGCTCGCGCTTTAGCTTTGAATCCCCGTTTTTTGATTTGTGATGAGTCAGTTTCTGCACTAGATGTGTCCGTACAAGCACAAGTTTTAAACCTATTAAAAGATCTACAGGAAAAGCTAAAACTGACCTGTATTTTTATCTCCCACGATTTAAGTGTGGTTAGATTTATGAGCGATCGCATTATGGTGATGAATCAAGGTCAAATTGTTGAAATAGGAGATACAGAAAAAATTATTAATAACCCTCAAGAAGACTATACTAAAAATCTTCTTCAATCTATTCCTAAATTCCCAGAAGATCTAACATGGAAATCCGATGATACAGTCAAGAGTGAATTAAACTAATCACCCATAGCTAACTACTGATTAATAACTAGACATGAGTTCGATATAAGGAAGTTTATAGAAAACTGGTCAAAGTTAAGAGTATGTAACGCGCATTCTCTTGTTGAAAAAGATTCAACTCGGAACTGTGAACTACTAACTCCTAACACTGAACTCAGTTTAACCAGGGCTTCACCGAATTACCCTTTCTAGGATAGGATAGGGAAAATCTAGAATTATGTAATTGTATTAACAACTTATGTTTTTCAAATCCGCCTTATCTCGTCTTCTAGCATTGGTTTTGGTCGCTGTTGTTGCCTTAACGGGTTGTGGAAACGACTCTGCAGGACTTTCTGGCGATTATAGTCAAGATACCCTAACAGTTATTGAAACTCTAAGCACAGCGATTGATTTACCCGATGATGCTGACAACAAACAAGAAATTCAATCCCTCGCTAAAGAACAAATTAATGATTATATTTCTCGTTACCGACGCAACGGGGAATCTGGGGGACTTCGTTCCTTCACCACCATGCAAACAGCCTTAAATTCCCTTGCTGGGTACTATACTTCTTATGGTAGTCGTCCCATACCTGAAAAGTTGAAAAAACGCCTAAAACAAGAATTTAAGCAAGCAGAAGTTGCTGTCAAGCGAGGTATTTAATCCCACCCCATCGTTAAAGATAGGGTCTTTATGTTTATAATGTTTCAAGGTTTGATCGTTCAAGCCTTTTTTTATTATCCTTTTACAAAAATTATGGTTTATAAACTAACTTTCTCTGTTCTTACAACCCTCATTTTAACCAATAGCATACCCCCCGTTTTAGCCTCTGTTGATTTTCCTTTAATTATTTCACAAACTTCTGCTAAGGAACAATTAGATGAATTATTACGTCGAGGGAGAGCTTATGTCGATAAAGGTAACTATCAACAAGCGATCGCAACCTATCAACAAGCAGCTAGATTAGATAATGATAACGCTAAAATATTTTCAGGTATTGCTTATTTACACAGTCAACAGGGCAATTATCAAGCAGCAGTAAAATATTACCAACAAGCTCTTTCTCTTGATTCGAGTAACCCAAATTTTTATTACGCTTTGGGAGATAGTTTAGCTAACGTCGGAGATAATAATAATGCGGCTTCTGCTTATTATTATGCTATTCAATTAAACCCTCAATTTGTCAAAAGTTATATCGGTTTAGGAGTGGTTTTACTCCGTCAAAAAGACTACGAAGGGGCGGCAGAAGCCTATAAAAGAGTAATTGCTCTTGAACCTAATAACCCCGAAGCATTTGCAATTATGGGATCGTCTCTACTACAACAACAACAGTTAAATGAAGCTCTACAATATTTAACAAATGCGGTTCAGAGGTTTCCTGGTGATGTGGATTTAAGATTATTACTTGCCACTGCTTATTTACAACAAGGGCAGCTAGAATTAGGGAAAGAACAGTTAAAACGAGCATCCAGACTTGACTCGAGAAGCACTAAAATTCAGTTAAAAATTGCTCGTGTTTATGAAGCCCAAGATAACCTGGATGAAGCACTCACAATCTATCGCCGTGTGTCCTTTTTTAATAGAAAACTCCCAGAAGCTTATGCAGGAGTTGGCAGAATTCAATTAGCCCAAAAAGATTACTTAGGGGCAATTATAACTTACAAAGACTTAATCGAAGTTATTCCCCAAAATCCTGAACCTTACTTTTATTTAGGGGTAGCTTTTAAAGAAAGAAACCGAGATAAAGAAGCAAAAAAAGCGTTAAACTACGCAAAAAAACTTTATCAAGAATACAATAATGAAGAAGGAATTGAAAAAGTTGATGGACTGTTAAAACAACTATAGCTAAAACAGGTATAATTACAAGTATTTACAGTCGCAGTCAATGGTTGTCCTACAATTATCCGTAATTTACTAGGAGTTACTTTCATGGTTAAAACCCTTTCTACTATGCTGCCTTTGGGAACAAAAGCCCCAGATTTTTCCCTAGAAGATGTGGTATCAGGTAACAAGATTTCTCTAAGCACCTTTGCCGATAAAAAAGCTTTATTAGTAATGTTTATCTGTGTTCACTGTCCTTTTGTTAAGCATCTTCAAGACGCTTTAGCTGCAATAGGAAAAGAATATGTAGATGCAGGTTTAGGCGTTGTAGCCATTAGTTCTAATGATATTATCACTCATCCTAATGATGCCCCCGACAAAATGAAAGACATGGCAGAAAAGTTAGGGTTTAATTTTCCTTTTTGTTACGATGAAACTCAAGAAATAGCTAAAACTTATACCGCCGCTTGTACCCCTGATTTCTTCTTATTCAATTCCGATAATAATTTAGTCTATCGGGGACAATTTGATGATAGTCGCCCTGGAAACGATGTTCCTGTTACCGGAAAAGACTTAAAAGCAGCCATAGAAGGGGTTTTACGAGATAGAACGATCGATACTCAGCAAAAGCCTAGCATTGGTTGTAACATCAAATGGAAAGCAGGCAATGAGCCTCCGTACTTTGGAGCATAATTAATCATCAAGTGGGGAGAATTATCCATTGGGTAGTGCAATAGAACTAGATTTACTAGATTTAGCCTGGTCTTTGGGAATCATGGCTATTGCAGTAGTTTTGTCCAACTGGCAAAGGTTAGGTTTAGAAGGACAACTTTTATTAGCCACAGGGCGATCGCTGCTTCAACTCTTGGTAGTAGGTTACGTTATTGCTGCCATTTTTGAGCTAAACCATCCTATCCCTGTGTTACTCATTTTAGGGGTAATGTTGACCATTGCAGCCCAAGTCACCAGTAACCGTATTCCTCATAAAGAAAAAGGTTTTTTCCCTCTGGTTTGGCTGTCGTTGCTAGTCAGTAACGGTTTAACCCTAAGTTACGCCCTGGTTTTGATTATCCAACCCGAAACATGGTATTCTCCCCAATATTTAATCCCCTTAACGGGAATGATACTCGGAAATGCGATGAATAGTGCGTCTTTGTCTGGGGAACGTCTTATTACGGCTATTTCTCATAACCAGCGTGAAGTAGAAACCTATTTGTGTCTAGGAGCAACACCTAAAGAGGCGATCACCAGCTATCGAAAAGATGCCATTCGAGTTAGTTTAATTCCTACTTTAAATCAAATGATGGTTGTGGGTATGGTTAGCTTACCTGGAATGTTTACTGGTCAAGTTTTGGCAGGAAACAACCCTTTGAATGCGGCTTCGTATCAGATTTTGATTTTATTTATGATTATGCTAACCAATATTGTAACGTCTATTTTGGTAACAGAAGGGGTTTATCGTCGTTGTTTTAATGAACAGGCACAATTAATTATTAATTCTTAACCTAGTTAGCTTATTTAGTAAACAGTAAAAACATAAATTGGAGCTAACATTTAACTATAGCAACCAGTAATCATACCAAATCCGCTTTATATACCCCCTTTTAAAATTTACAGCCTAAAAGCTGAAAACCCTTCTGCCTCCTGCCCCCTGCCTCCTGCCTCTTCTAGAAGATAAGATGGGTTTTAGAACCGGATTTGGTATCACTTGTGAGAATTTAAGTCTGAGGTACAAGGGAACATGGAAAAGTCAACAGTGAGCAATGGCAACTTATAACTGGGAAAAAACATATCTCATAAATCATTCCTGATTGCTAGATGTCTGAGCTAAGATGAAACAGAATGAAGTAATAGACAGTCTGCATCAAGACTTCACCACAAAGAAGTTAACTTTTTAAATATCATGATTTATTTAGACTCTGCCATCATCAGTGAGGCAAAGATAGCCACACAATACGGATGGGTAAAAGGTATCACCACAAACCCCATATTATTAGCAAAAAGCGACTTATACCCAGAAAAAACTTTACAGGAATTAGCTAATTTAAGCCCAGGGGAACTCTACTATCAACTAACAGCAACAAAAGCTGAAGATATGATAGCAGAAGGAAAAAAAGCCTATCAATTAATTGGGGAAAAAACTGTCCTAAAAATTCCGGCCACAACCATCGGGTTTCAAGTAACAGCAACCCTATCTCCTCAGATTTCTTGCGCTGTTACCGCCATTTACAGTAGCGCACAAGCTGCTATTGCTAAAGAAGCAGGAGCTAAATATGCCATTGCTTATGTCAATCGTGCCACTAGATTATTAGGAGATGGTTTAGCCTTGGTTAAGGAAATGGCGAAAGTATTAGAAGGGAGTGAGACAGAAATCCTAGCGGCTAGTTTAAAGTCACCCCAAGAAGCTGCCGACTCTTTACAAGCAGGAGCGCACCATTTAACAGTTCCATTGGATATTTTAACTGCTATGACCACTCATGAATTATCAAAAAAAACTGTAATAGAATTCAACGAAAAAGGTCAAGGAATTTAATTACCATAGACTCAGATTTAAGATTCATCAACAGTTTAAAAAATGCAACAGGAAAAACAGACAATTTTGGTTATCAGTGTCTTATTTACTACAGTTTTTATCGGTTCTCTTTGTCTATTAATAGGAGGAACTAACCTCGCTGTTCTGGGAACATTATTAGTTCCTTGTACCGTATTGTCTTACTTGTTTCCTCGATGGGGTTTATTAGCTTTTTTGATTTATTTACCGTTGGGTGGAACTATCACCTATGCTATAGCAGGGGTTTTTCAAACATTTGGTAGAGGGATTCGCTATACAGGCCTCTATTCCTTATTTCATTTAGCTAAAGATGCCTTTTATCTACCTGCACTAGTTGGGATTGCTATTAATTATAGAATCTGGCAAAAACGTCCTTTAAAATTTAAAATATTACTTATTTTAATTGCTGTTTTTGTTATTAGTTGTTTGTTCACTTTCTTTTTAGTTAACTTACCTGAAGATTTCAGTAATACTCAAGATAAAGTTACCTTAATGGGTGTTGTTGGGTTAAAAGTTTGGTTAGGTTACATTCCATTAATTTTCTGTGCTTACTACTGTTTTAATAGTCAAAAAACACTACTTCTATTTAATAGAATCTTATTGATTTTAATTTTCATTGCTTGTATCTTATGTCTGATTCAATATTTGTTATTAGTTAATGGGATCTGTCCAGGAAGCGTGGATTTACCGGCACCATCTAATACTTCTGCTAGTTTACGCGCTCAATGTTTTGTAGGAGGTTCCTTACTATTTAACCCTGGAAGAAATTTGATCAGATTACCAGGAACTTTTGTTGCACCTTGGCAGTGGGCTTGGTTTTTGATTACAAGTAGCTTCATTACTTATGGTGTTAGTTTAAGTGAACCTTCTCGCCTCTGGAAAGGTGTCAGTTTCACTACTATGATATTGGTTTTAGTTGCTACTTTAATTTCAGGGCAAAGAGCAGCTTTATTATTAGTACCTTTTATTTATTTAACCTTGTTTATTTTGACACAGAAAAAAAATAAAAATTTATTCATTAAGCTAGGCATTATATTTATTTTAGCAACAGTAATTGCTACACAAATAAGTTGGTTTAACGAAATAATTATCAATTTTACCCAACGCTGGCAATACTCACCTCCTCAAGAATTTATGCTTGATCAAATACAATGGTTAACCAAAAACCGCATCAGTCTATTAGGTAATGGGTTAGGAACAACAGCAAGTGCTGCTCGTCGTTTGGGTTCCATTAGATTAGTGGAAACTTTTCCAGTTCAGATGATATACGAAATTGGAATTTTAGGATATATTGCGTTCCTAAGTGTTGTTACAACTTTAACAATTATCACTTTTAAAGCTTATCGTTCCCTTAAAAACCCTGCTTTGCGTGGACTTGGTTTATGCCTATGGATTTTTATTTTATTGATTAGTTATAATCCTTATTATTATCCTCTCGCCGTCGATCCTGTAGCTGTTTATTATTGGTTTATTGCGGGAATATTATTGAAATTACCGGTCTTGGAAAGAGAAGATATTTCCCTGACTACTAATTAATTAACTGTTTGATAAATACTTTCTAATACAGTTCTTTTCCAAATGCTTTCTAACGATGCTGAATAATTTTCTTCTGAAGAAGTACTGACTAATTCTTCAACTTTAATAGAAGGATGATCATTTGACGGTTCTTGATTAATCAATATTCTCTGTTCCCTGTACACATTAGAAAATTTATCATTATCAAATATACTAGCTGTCAGGTCTGCTTTATTCAAGTTAGCTGTTCTTAAATTGGCTCCTATTAAATTGCTTCCTACTAAATAACTTCTTGTAAAATCACATTTCTCTAAATTAGCTGAAGTGAGATTCGCATCTACCAAGTAACTATCAACAATATAAGCTTTACCTAAGTTAGCCTTTTCCAGATTAGCTCTACTTAAATCTGAATTGATTAAAATGGCATGACTTAAGTTAGCTTCCGATAACATAGTCTTAAAACAAATAACTCCTGATAGGTTAGCATAGCTTAAATTAGCATTTTTCAAAGAGCAATTGCTAAGATTGGTATTAACTATAGCAGTTCCCATACTTGTGAGGTACAGAAGTTATCTCTTTGAGGCAGAAGGCAGGGGGCAGGAGGCAGAAGTTAGGTGTACCTCATGAGTCCGAGAAACGCTATAGCTTACTTTGTTTAAGATCCGCATAATCAAGGTTAGCACCCCGCAAATTTAACTGACTTAAATTTGCCTTTCTAAGATCAGGTATGATCTCAGGATTATTTTTTCGCCATTGATTCCAGGTATCTACTCCTTGCATCAAAAGATTTAAGTGTTGTTTATTAGCCATTCTTATTTTCCCTCAAGTTACAAAACTTTATTTTCTTCAGTTTCAGTATACTCACGGATAATGGCAATTTGTGTGATCAGAATCTCTACATCTAAGTGAAGTTGTTTCTACACAGAATTTCTGTTGAAACATTGTCTAAAATTTATTTAAACATCGCCAGAAATTGAGTAACATTGTAGAAGTTTTGCATTATATAAAAGTAAGAAAAAGTGAGCGAGGACACGAAACGACTAGGGGTTAAGTGTTTGAAAATAAACGCCTAATTGTCCTTCGATATACCCTTAGCTTCTAGAACTGCATTATAAAATGCTTCTAAATCAGCTTTTATGGATGGTTGTCCATCTTCTGTCGTTGTTGAAGTAGAATAACCGCATTGTATTGCAATTTGAGTGCGAGGCACATAAGCTAACGACAGCTTTTTGAGCATTTGCAATAATGCTTCTCCTTGTAACTTTTCCTGGGACATATTAACCGTCCAATTATTCCTCTGGTAATTTCCTATTGTTAATAGGAACTTTTAACTTGTTTTCATGTTAAGGCATTTCTATGATTTCTAACAAATCCCAATTAGATCGTACACGAGTAAAAGTTTTTTGCAATGATTCTTGAGAACGCCATTCTTTTTTTGGAAGAACTTCATAAGATTTTGTTCCTAGACAAAATTCACTAACAAATTCATAAAAGTCTCGACCGATCTTATAAATGTCTCCACTGAAGCAATCACTATTTGCCCAGTAAATATCATAGCTTTTATCTAATTTGTTATAGGATCTTAAATCCCAAAAAATAGAAATAGCGCTGGGTTCTCTGCCAAACACAAAGGCAGAATCGAGCAAATCAATCAGTGATTCTCTATCCATCATTTTTTCATGTTGTGGATCTGGAAATCTAATTATTTCCTCTTTTATTGCTTCTAAACAACCATTAGAAAACTTAAGATTGGGGCAAAAAATAGTGATAAAATCGCCAAAGCATCCTGTACCGAACACTTGGCAAAACTCCTTATATCCTATTGGGAAAAATATGCGTATTTCATTTTCAAATGCCTCAAGTCCATCTTGACTCCAGAATTCTGAACCATAAGGAGTTTCTATGATTTCTAACTGGTTAAGAAGAGATTTCCATTTTTCAATCATTAGCTTTTCTTATCTATATTTATGGCAATATGTTTATTATTCCTTCTGATCTTAAAATTTTTCTGGACAAATATAACATCCTACTTGTAATTGGTCTTTAAATTCACAATTGTCAACATACGATAATAATTGTACTTGGAAGTATGGGAACTGCTAGATAAAAATATGGGGTCAAAACTCTTTGACCCCTATCATACTATTTGTTATGTTTGTGAAGTTCAAGAAACTCCCAGTTGTGTCTAAAAAGTCTCAACCAATTTTCCTACTGTCATAAAAAGGTACACAACACAACTGTATTAAGAAGCAGTAGAAGCGGTAGGACGACGACGACGATAGACTTTCCGATTGCTGCTGGTGGGTTCAGGATTAGGATCAGAATAGTCTGGGGTTTGTAGCATAAAGATGACTAAGGGATAACTCCGTAATTCCCGTTTGACTAATCTCTGTAGGGTGTTTTCAACTTCTTCTTGCAGATAAGACCAGTCTACCCTTGGAGTGCGATCGCTGGATGCAAATTCATCCCAACGATTCTCTAGAATATTCTCGATCGCTCTAATAATTAGTTGTTTGAGCAAGGATTGTTCTACTTTTGTCACCACACCTCGTAAATGAACTTCGGGGGGAGTAATGAGTTTTCCTTCCCAACTAATGGGGGCAGCAACAGTAACAACACCATCTTCGGCCAGTTGTTGACGATCTTGCATTACGTGATCATGAACCACACCCGCTTGGTCTACTAATTCTATTCCCGATGGAACTTCCCCTGCAACGGCAATTTTGTTTGCTGAAACCTCTATGATGTCCCCGTTTTTCACAATAACGATATTGTCGGCAGGAACTCCCATCTTATAAGCTGTCTCGGCGTGTTTAACCAGCATTCGGTGTTCTCCGTGAACGGGAACAAAAAATTTCGGTCTTGTCAAGGCTAACATCAGCTTATGGTCTTCTTGACAACCGTGGCCAGAAACATGAATTCCGTGTTTACGACCATAAATTACCTTAGCCCCCTGCATCATCAGACGGTCAATTGTATTAACAACGGCGATGGTATTCCCTGGAATGGGGTTAGCGGAAAAGACAATGGTATCCCCTGGACGAACCTTAAGATGACGATGCGCTCCTCTGGAAATACGGGTTAAAGCAGCTAAGGGTTCTCCTTGTGAACCAGTAGTCAAGATTAAAACTTGCTCATCTGGGAGACTGTTAGCGGCTTTGAGGGAAATGAATAGATCCTCGGGACATTTAACATAGCCTAATTCTCGGGCGTGGGCGATGACGTTTAACATGGAACGTCCCACCACAGCTACTTTTCGCTTATGTTTTTGGGCTAGTTGTAAAATAATATTGACCCGATGTACCGAAGAGGCGAAGGTGGTGATCATCAACCGCTTTTCTGCTTGGGCAATAATGCGGTCTAAGTTCGGGTAAACCGAGCTTTCTGAAGCAGTGCTTCCGGGAACCTCAGCATTAGTTGAATCACTCAGCAAACAGAGAACGCCTTTTTCTCCGTGTTCGGCTAATTTCTGGAAGTCGAAATATTCCCCATCCACGGGGGTATGATCAATTTTGAAGTCTCCTGTATGGATAACAATACCCAATGGGGTGTGAATAGCTAAGGTAAAGCTATCGGCCATGGAATGGGTGTTGCGAATAAATTCCACCAAAAATGAGGGGCTAATCCTTACCATTTCCCGAGGGCCAACAGTTTGCAGCTTTGTGCGATTGCTCAGTCCAGCTTCATCTAACTTGTCTCTAACTAAGGCTATGGCTAATTTTGGTCCGTAAATCTTGGGAATGTCAAACTGTTTTAGATGGTGGGGAATGCCTCCAATATGATCTTCATGACCGTGGGTGGCAATCATTCCCTTTATTTTGTGGCGATTTTTTCTTAGATAGGTCATGTCGGGGAGAACAATATTTACCCCGTGCATTCCCTCGGTGGGGAAGGCTATACCTGCGTCAATGAGAATAATTTCGTCGTTGTACTCTAATATACAGGTGTTTTTCCCTATTTCATGAAGTCCTCCCAAGGGAATAATTTTTAGGCTAGGCTGCTGTTTGGTTTGACTCATTTTCCTCCTGAAGTCATTAAATAGCTTGTTGATGATTCTGTACTTTGAAAAACTAAATATATTAATGAAAAATACTTAAAAACAACTAGCTGACTATGTGATAGCTGTACTCACGGAATTCTTGATATACACACATTATAGTCTATTTATTCTACTGTTTTTTTAGTAATGATAGTTCTTCTAAGATCAATTTAATCTCTTTTTTTAATGTTTCATCAATATTTACTAATGGTAATCTCACTCCACCTACTTCCCATCCCTGTAGGTTTAGAGCTGCTTTTACAGGTATTGGGTTTGTTGTAGAAAATAAGACTTTAAATAAGGGAAAAAGTTTCACATTAATCTCGCTTGCAAGATTTCCTTGCTGATTATCATAAGCTTTAATCATTTCCTTTATCTGCGAACCTACTAGGTGACTGGCAACACTAACAACCCCTGCACCTCCTACGGTTAATAATGGCAATGTCAAAAAATCGTCTCCTGAGTAGATTAGAAAAGAACTGTCAGTCATTCTCCGAATCCTACAGGCTTGCTCTAAGTTCCCGCTTGCTTCTTTCACAGCAATAATGTTAGTTATTTCTGCTAACTTAGCTGTAGTTTCTGGAGACATATTTTGCCCTGTTCGCCCAGGTACATTATACAACATAATAGGAAAATCGCCTACGGTTTCAGCAATTTTTTTAAAATGTTCATATAGTCCTTCTTGGGGTGGTTTATTGTAGTAAGGTACCACTTGCAAAGAACCATCTAAACCTATTTTTGCGATATATTTAGTCATCTCGATAGCATTTTGAGTTGAATTTCCTCCTGTTCCCGCTATGACTTTAGTTTTACTACCTACTGCTTTTTTTACTGTCTTAAATAACTGGGTTTTTTCTGACCAACTCAAGGTCGGAGACTCTCCTGTTGTCCCTGAAAGCAAAAGTGTATCGCTACCATTATTAACTAAATGAACAGCCAATTTTTCTGCCACTTCATAGTTAACATTTCCTTCTTGATCGAACGGTGTCACCATTGCGGTAATCACCTGGCCAAAACTTCTCTCACTCATTCCTTTTTTTGTCTATTATTGTGTTATTTCTACTGTAGATTTACTGAGATAATTCTTTTTAAACCTTTAAGGTGGATTTGTTTTTCTTAAGGCAACTCTTTTCCAGCAATAATTCAGCAATTTGTACGGCATTTAAGGCAGCACCTTTACGAATTTGATCTCCACAAATCCATAATTCTAAACCGTTCGGATGGGAAATATCTTGACGAATTCTTCCTACTAAAACTGCATCCTTTCCTGAAGCATCTATAGGCATAGGAAAATAGTTTTTTTGCCAGTCTTCTAGTAGTTGAACTCCTGGGGACTCAGCTATAATTTCCCTTGCTTTTTCTACTGAGAACGGCTCTTTAAATTCTAGGTTAATGGCTTCTGAATGGGCCCGCAATACAGGAACCCTAACACAAGTAGCTGTTATTTTTAAGTTGGGTTCAGCAAATATTTTGCGAGTTTCATTAACCATTTTCATCTCCTCTTCGCAGTATCCCGTATCTTTTAAGGGAGAATTATGGGTAAAAAGGTTAAAAGCAAGGGGATAAGGTAAAATTTCTGCTTTAGGCTTTTCCCCCTTTAAAATAGCCTCAGATTGAGTTCTCACTTCCTCCATTGCTCTGGCACCGGCTCCACTAGCAGATTGGTAAGTAGATACTACAATTCTTTCGATGGGTTGAAACTGGTGTAGAGGGTAAATCCCTACTGCCATAAGTATGGTAGTACAATTAGGATTAGCAATAATCCCCCGATGGTCGGCTGCGGTTTCTGGGTTAATTTCTGGCACAATGAGGGGAACTTCTGGATTCATTCGGAAAGCACTGGAATTATCTACCATTACTGCCCCAGAATCTACTATAGTTTGCGCCCAAGCTTTTGATGTTGATCCTCCTGCTGATGCTAATACAATATCAATGCCTTCAAAAGCCTTCTCTGTTACAGACTCAACTTGTATGCTTTTTCCTTGGAACTCGAAGGTGGTTCCAGCAGAACGGGGAGAAGCTAAAAGTTTGAGGTTTTTGACAGGAAAGTTACGGCTTTCTAACAATTTGAGTAACTCAGTGCCAACGGCCCCAGTTGCTCCTAAAATAGCGACATTGACTGGCTTGGACAATATAGTGTTCCTCCCAAGTTTTAGGGTCTTCTATCTTATCATAATACCGAGATCGAGAATTAAAAGAAGGACAAGTAATAGCTCACCTTATCTCTTCGTGCCATAGTGTGAATGGTGTTGAAACATACCGTATGTTTTTAAGCAAAATTGTTGATTTTGGATTGTCACCCATAACAAATTGTTACTTACTGCTTCTCTTCTCTAAAGAAATACTTGACAAACTTTCGGTAAGCACTGTTATAATAACAAGGGTAAGATTATTGGGGTGTCGCCAAGCGGTAAGGCAGCGGGTTTTGGTCTCGCCATTCCTAGGTTCGAATCCTAGCACCCCAGTTCAAGTGCGTCAGCTAACTAAATTGTAGATCATTGGGACTAGCTTAATAGATGTTCTAATCCAAGGAAGAAAGCTAAGCCCATAGCTGTTTGTTATACCAAAAAATGCCTACTGTACATTACCAGAGAATTGTAGAGCTTTTCCTCTGACTTGTGTGTTTAATTTACCTTTTTCGTAGGCAATGTTTCCCCCAACAATAGTAAAAACAGGCCATCCTGTTAAGCTCCATCCTTCAAAGGGACTCCAGCCGCATTTTGTTTGCAATTCTTCTCTTAATACAGGACGATAGTTATCTAAATCGACCAAAACTAAATCAGCATCGTACCCAGGTTTAATTAAACCTTTGTTGGGAATTTTATAAGCTTCTGCTGGTTTATTAGACATCCAAGAAGAAACTTGAGAAACTGTACATTTTCCTGCTACAGCTTGGGTGAGCATTAAAGGTAAAGAAGTTTCAACCCCAGGCATTCCCGAAGGAGAACTAGGATAGCCTTTGGCTTTTTCTTCTAAAGTATGGGGGGCGTGATCAGTAGCAATAAAATCAATTACCCCATCCAGTAAAGCACGCCAAAGAATATGATTATTGTCTGGAGATCTTAAAGGGGGATTCATTTGTGCTAGAGTGCCGATTTTTTCATAGGTTTCTGTGTTTAGTAGTAGATGCTGAGGCGTTACTTCGGTTGTCACCCAACTGGGTTTATTTTCTCTTAAAAATTCAGCTTCAATACCGGTAGATAGATGCAAAATATGTAAGCGTCTTTGATATTTCTGAGAAAGTTTTAGAGCTAATTTTGTCGCATTCAAAGCGGCAGTTTCATCTTGAATTTGAGAATGAATCGCCGGCTCACTAATACCTTTAAATTCTTGACGACGTTGTAAAATTCTGCCCTGATCTTCTGCATGAACTGCGATTAAGCGATCGCCTTTAGCAAAAATAGGCTCAATTTCCTTTTCTTGAGACACCAACAAAGCTCCATGAGACGATCCCATAAAAATTTTAATTCCACAAACTGGATTAGCTGTCAATAAATCGGGTAAATTTTCAGGGGTAGCTCCGATAAAAAATCCGTAATTAACCAAGCACTTTTGAGAAGCTAACTCTAACTTTTGGTCTAAAGCCGCCTGAGTGATAGTTAAAGGCCGTGTATTAGGCATTTCTAAAAAAGAAGTAACTCCCCCCCTAGCACAAGCGCAACTCGCCGTGAAAAGGTCTTCTTTGTACTCTAAACCCGGTTCTCGAAAATGTACTTGAGGATCGATTACTCCTGGTAACAAAGTTAATCCTTCAGCGTCTATGATAGTATGATTCCCAGATGGAGTAATTTCTGGAGCAATCTGGACAATCTTACCTTGTTGGATTAGGATATCTCCTAGTAGAAATTCCCCATCAGGTAGGAGAATGCGAGGACTACGAATGAGAAGTGGTGCCATTGAAGTAAAAACCTCCTAAAATGTGATCAACCACACTTTCAATTGTCTCACTGACTTAAGTTTAGCTAAAATAAAATCAAATATTCGTTACCTTACGCTCTCAAAATATCGATTCGCTTAACTCCTAAAATATTTATATCCTATGACTCGAAGCGCAAAACAAGATAAAAATAAGCATTCTCAGTCTTCTAAGAAGGAAAATCCTTGGGTAGAACTAACCCAAACGGTTGTCACAGCTGTTATTCTTGCCTTCGGTATCCGTACTTTTGTCGCTGAAGCTCGTTACATTCCTTCCTCCTCTATGGAACCAACCCTAGAAATTAACGATCGCCTGATTATAGAGAAGCTAAGTTATCATTTTAGGGAGCCTGTCAGGGGAGATGTGGTGGTTTTTAATCCTACAGAAGCACTCAAAGCGCAGGACTTTAATGATGCTTTTATTAAGCGTATTATTGGATTACCAGGAGAGACTGTTCAGGTAAGAGAAGGTAAGGTTTATGTTAACGGTGAGGAAATTACCGAAAAATATATCGCAGAAGATCCTAACTACGATTATGGACCGGTTGTAGTTCCGGAAGGCGAATATTTAGTATTAGGAGACAATCGAAACAATAGCTACGATTCTCATTACTGGGGTTTCGTTCCCAAGGACAAGATTATTGGTAAAGCCTTTGTTCGTTTTTGGCCATTTAACCGTTTAGGAAGTCTTGATCAACAACCTTTATATCCTGGAGAAAGTGTCAACGGCGAAGGAACTAAAAAATCCTTGGCTCCTGGACACTGATGTTTTATATTGACAGGAGAGTGGATATTTTTCAACTCTACTTCTAGTATGGAAACGGAGAGGGAGGGATTCGAACCCTCGTTGCCTTGCGACAAAGCAGTTTTCGAGACTGCCGCATTCAACCACTCTGCCACCTCTCCACAGGAATCTACATTGATTTACACATAAGGTATATTCGTAAAACTTGCACAACCCTAGAAGGGTTTATTATTCAATACCTGCACTAACCAGGACAATCAAGCGGACTAAAGTTTGCCTATTATTTTTACGGTTATAACACTTCAACCTCTTCATCCACAGAACTTGATTGTTAGGTAATAAGCATTTTGAACATTGAACAAGTTTTTTTGTTCTCGAGCGTACATAAAGTGCGTTCAGAATACTATGATAGTGATAGTCTCTTTTTTTACACTTTTTTCAGCTTTATTTTCACCTCTTCGAGAAAAGATGAACCTAAACTCCAACTTTCCACGACCTTTCCCATCTTAGCACTTAATTTCAAAGCAAGTCAATAATTGACTGATTAAGATGTTAACTATCTCAAAGCTTATCAAAAATATTGGTTTATGTATCACTGCTCAAAAATGTTAGGAAAGTGTTGGAATCAGGCATCTACACATTCACGGGATGTTTTATTGCTTCAGACAACGCTTATTTCCTCTAAGTTTCAAAAAAGCACTAATTTAAAATTTTGTTTAAATCAGGGAAATAAGTAATAATAGTCACCAGATTGATCATCGAAATGGAGAAGAGCAACATGAAAAAAAAAGACTTATCAAAGGCATATCGAATCCTAACAAGTCCTATACGGAAACTACCAGATTTCTTGATTATAGGTGTTGCTAAAGGTGGGACAACATCTCTACATAAATATATAAATAACCACCCAAAAGTAATTCCTTCCACAGTTAAAGAACCCGGTTACTTTTTAAATGGAAAATATCCTAATCATTCAATCTATTGGTATAAAAGTCATTTTCCACTGAGTAACTTTATTACCAGAAGTAATAAATTAACAGGTGAAGGAACTCCCGGATATATTCATAGTAAAAATGCACCAAATTGGATCAAGTCAACAATGCCTCAAGTAAAATTGATAGCATTACTCAGAAATCCAGTCACCAGAGCATATTCACACTTTAGTATGAAAATGCAGAAAAAGGGTATGAAAAAATCTGAACTAACACCAGCCTTTATCAAAGAGGTAAAACGGGAACTGGAAATCCTGAGAATCAAGCAATCACCCGATGAGCCTTTTAATAAGATAGAACCTACAGGACACTTCTATTTATCGGGGGGAATTTATGTTAGCTCAATCAAGCGATGGATAGATACATTCTCGCGCAAGCAAATTCTCATTCTCAAAAGTGAAGATCTGTTTGAGAAGCCTGAAAAAACTATGCAAAAAGTATTCAATTTTTTAGATTTGCCAGACTATAAAGGTGATTACCCTGTATATAATGGTGGTAATTATCTCAAATTAGATTCAAAAATAAACCAGGAGTTATCAGAATTTTTCAAGCCTTATAATGAATCTCTTAGTGATTACCTCGAACAAGACTTTAACTGGATTTAATATCTTTCATAAACCTAAATAGAGAAGTTTAACTTAGACCCCGTCGCTAACGGCAGGGTTCTGTTACTAGATATAACAAACATTAACTTTTGTTCTTGACTCATTTTTCTCTCCATTTTATGTTACATTGTCAGCAAAATTGTTAATAAAAACCCATAAAAATAATGAGTCAAACATCAACATTAATAACTAAGAAAGATAATCACAGTTATAAAGAAGTTTATCTTTCTGTGATTGTTCCTATTTTTAATGAAGTCGAAAGTTTATCAGTCTTAATTAAAACCATTGCCGATGTCTTGGAAAAAAATCAATTACCATACGAAACCATTTGCGTCGATGATGGTTCTCGAGATGGCTCTGCTGAGTTGTTACAAGACCTCGCTAAAAATCGCCATGATTTAGTTGCTATTATTTTTCGCCGCAACTACGGTCAAACTCCAGCCATGGCCGCAGGATTTGAATATGCAAAAGGAAAAATCATGATTACCTTAGATGGCGATTTACAAAATGACCCGGCTGATATTCCTGAATTAGTGGCTAAAGTGGAAGAAGGTTACGATTTGGTAAGTGGTTGGCGGAAAAATCGCCAGGATGATCGTTTAACAAGGCTTTTACCGTCTAAAATTGCCAATTGGATCATTGGTCGGGTTACAGGGGTTAAATTACACGACTATGGATGTTCCTTAAAAGCTTATCGTAGAGAAGTGATTTCAGACATGAATCTCTATGGAGAGTTGCATCGTTTTTTACCGGCCCTTGCTTATATCGAAGGGGCAAAAATCACAGAAATTCCCGTTCGTCATCATGCCCGTCGTTTTGGAGAAAGTAAATACGGTTTGGGACGAACCTTTAGAGTTGTCATGGACTTACTGACTATCTTCTTCTTAAAAAAATTTTTGACTCGTCCCATGCATATTTTTGGATTAGGTGGACTGATTTTACTGATCACAGGACTGTTGATCGGAACTTATTTAACCTTTCTCAAATTAATTGTTGGATTGAGCATTGGTCATCGTCCCCTACTCATCTTAGCCGTGCTTCTCATCCTCAGTGGCATCCAATTATTGATTTCTGGATTACTAGCAGAATTAATCATGAGAACCTATCACGAATCACAAAAACGCCCCATTTATCGAGTTCGTCAGGTTGTTAAGTCCTCAAATATTAAGTAATATTACAATAATGCCGTCATGCTGGCATAACAGCTTGACAGCTCAAAAAAAGCTCGCTAGGATAATCACACATACCCGGGTAAACTCAGCTAGAGTGATATGCAAGACAAGCAAAAAGTCACACTGTATCTCCCCCCTGGAGTCCATAGGCAACTCAAAATTAGAGCAGCTATCGACCACAATTCGATGTCTGCATTAGTTGAGAAGGCGGTTGACTTTTACCTTAGACACCCAGACAAGGTGGAAGAGATTGAGTCTGCTGCCCACGGGAAAAAGCACCAAGTCCATGTATGTCCGGAGTGCGAGGCTGCCATGATCATGCGAGACGGAAAAATGGTTTCACTGAAGGATCAGCCTAGTGTTCTCACTGACGACTTCACTATAGAAGTAGGGGAGTGTGTTTCAACCGATGCCCAAACATCCGGGGAAGAAGCCTTAGTACCTTGCTAAGTAGCTTAACCGTCCAAACATTACTTACAGGTCGATACTATGAAAGAAGAGCTAAACATACTAATACAGGCTCAATATCCTTTAATATATCTTGTTACATCAGAAGAACAAAGGGCTGAGCAAGCAGTTGCTAACATTGCTCAACAATACAGTAAGAGCCGACGTGTATTCTCTTGGACTGTGACCCACGGCATGGTCGAGTATGGACAGGCAGGAAGATCAACCCAGCATAACACGGTCCACGCAGAGCCAGCGATCAGTTGGGTGATACGTGAGAAGGAACCAGGAATTTTTATATTCAAAGATTTGCACCCGTTTATAAGTGATGCTAATGTCACCCGTTCTCTGCGAGATGCCATTATTAGTTTGCGGGGAACTGAAAAAACCATTATACTGTTGTCCCCCCTACAACAGATTCCCATAGAACTGGAAAAAGATGTTGTTGTTCTTGACTTCCCATTCCCAGATTTAGGTGAGTTAAATCAAGTTTTGTCGAGACAGCTAGAGAAGAACAGAGGTAATCGTATTGCTACTGAGGCTAGAGAGAAACTTCTTAAAGCGACGTTGGGACTTACTAAGGACGAAGCGGAAAAAGTATATCGCAAAGCTTATGTGAAGGCTGGTCGCTTGACAGATGAAGAGGTCAGTATTGTCCTATCGGAAAAAAAGCAGCAGATACGTAGAAATGGTGTTCTTGATTACATAGAGGAAGACGAGACTATCGATTCTGTTGGTGGCCTAGAAGAACTTAAGAAGTGGCTTAAGCAGCGTTCTGGTGCATTTACTGAGAGAGCAAGAGAGTATGGTTTGCCCCAGCCCAAAGGGATGCTAATTTTGGGTGTTCCCGGATGTGGAAAGTCTTTAATTGCGAAGACAACCTCTAGATTGTGGGGTCTTCCCCTACTACGTTTGGACTTAGGTCGAGTATATGACTCTGCTGTGGGTCGCTCGGAGGCTAACCTGAGAAATGCTCTGAAAACAGCTGAATCTATTTCTCCTGCCATACTTTTTATAGACGAACTAGATAAAGCCTTTGCCGGGAGCGCAGGATCAGCAGATTCAGATGGAGGAACTTCTAGTCGTATTTTTGGTTCTTTTCTGACCTGGATGCAGGAAAAAACATCATCAGTCTTTGTCATGGCCACAGCGAACCGAGTGGAGAGGCTACCTGGGGAGTTTTTGCGGAAAGGAAGATTTGACGAAATATTTTTTGTAGATTTGCCAAGTTTGGAAGAGCGTCAAGCAATTTTCAATATTCATCTTAGTAAGCGTCGCTCAGATATTTCTCGCTTCAATATCGAGCAACTGTCTAAGGTATCCGACGGATTTTCAGGTGCAGAGATAGAGCAGGCAATTATTGCTGCTATGTATGAAGCGTTTGCTCAGGATAGGGAGTTTACGCAGCTTGACATCATAGCCACCATTAAGTCCACACTGCCCCTATCTCGCACCATGACTGAACAGGTAACTGCCCTGAGGGACTGGGCAAGGCAAAGAGCCAGACCTGCTTCAGCTTCAGTCGCTGAATACCAGCGATTGGAATTCTAACAAGCTTTCATCTGCTCCCAACAGGTGTAAAGGCTAGTCAAAAGCTAGCAGTTTATCAAAAGTCGTCGTAATTAGACGGCACACAAACCCTAAATTGTTGTTGTTAACTTCTGTTCTACTGGAGGAAATCGAAAATGTCTCACTTTAGCACTCTGCGCACCAAAATTACAGATGCTGAAATCTTACAAGCTTCTTTACGTGATCTCGGTATTTTTGTGAAGACCGATGCTGATGTAAGAGGTTACAATGGTCAGCGTGTTCGTTCTGATATCGTGGCTGTTCTCGATGGCGAATACGATCTCGGCTGGTCTCGCAATAGCGATGGTAGCTTCGACTTGATTGCTGACCTTTGGGGTGTTGCTAAGAAGCACAACCAAACTGAGTTAATCAACTCCATCAACCAAAAGTACGCTGTTAACAAGACCTTAGCAGAAGTTAAGCAGCGTAACTTAGGCAAAGCTAATATCAATTTAGTTCTTCACAGCTAAGATTTAGCGCGCGTTCCCAAGCTTAGGGGTTGACCAGTCTTCGGTTAACCCTTTTCTTGTGCCAAATTAAGGTAGTAGTCTAAAGTCTAAAGATTGACCATACTTGAATCCTCAAGGAAATGTTTTCGTAAAAGCCAAACTACTGTATAAGTGGAAAGCGGCATCCCAAGGGGTTTCCTCTCGGCGTAGTAAATCTATACGCGGGTTAATGAGTTTCAGTAACTCCTGAAAATCAATAGCTGATTCTCCAAAGGGAGTAAACTCTGAATAAGTAGGAAGGTTAGGGGTTTTCTCAGTAACAAAAGCCATAATGTGTTGCCAACTTTGTTTCATAGTTGCTTGACCATCCTGAGCTTTTTGTTTTTCTGAAAAAGGATTCCCTTCTAAGAACCGATATTGTTGATCACACAAACGAATAATAGTCTCCTTTTCAGGAAGATGTAAATCGCAGATGTTGCCATAATCTAGAGTTTTCACGCTTCTTTTTAACTGTCCCCTCAAACCAACATCGACACATTCTTCAAAAATAGGCAGTAAACCATCTACTCGTTGTCCTACTTCTGTCCATGCAAACTCTAGGATGTCCCGTTGTCCTTTTTTTGGTTCATAAACAATAGTAACTTTCGGCTCAACTGACTCAATGTAAAGCACATTGTACACTTTTAAGGTATTAACACGGGTAACCAGTGCAGTGAAACAAGGAATTCCTGATTGTTGTAGCTGTTCTGCTTGAAATCTCAACTTACCAATAGCTCCAGTGCGATACAGTCGCCAGGAACGACTAGGTAATTGTAATCTAGCTGTGTAGGCATCCTGGCGTGGGGACACGAATACCTGAAAGCCTTACCAGATGACGAAAAGAGCCAA
>NZ_JARVCN010000459.1:0-20845 GCF_038442745.1 Crocosphaera sp. Alani8 | reverse complement strand
CAAGCCCTTGCCTGGACTAGATTTAGTCGATGCGACATTTTTGCGTCGCTCCCAGGAAACCTCCTCAGTTTATACGCCCCATCCCGACACTGATCTTCGGTACAGTGCGGGGCTTCTCGCAAGGAAGCTAAACATCTTTGTGGGATGACTCTGGAGGGGCAATAACAGCAATGTATTGACTTTCCACCAAAAACATTCCTTGGGCAAACTTGACCCCCCAATAACCCCCAGGTCGACGATCTACAACCATACCTTCATCCCCCACATCTAAGATATCAGAGGGTCGTAACATGGGCATGGGATCGGCTGTCTTCAGATAGGGGGGTTTACTAACCAAAGAAACTTTACTACCTACGGCAATCTGTTGTTCGTTCATTCTTTTATCACTTCCTCCAATAATCCATCACAAGCATCCAATAATAAGCTAATAACGTGGTCAAACCCTGCTTCTCCCCCATAATAGGGATCGGGGACTTCTTGATCTCGATGTTGACTAGCAAAGTCACACATCAAACGGACTTTATGGCCATATTGATTATCTCGATCGAGTTGTAAAATGTCGCGATAGTTGGAACGATCCATAGCCAAAATTAAGTCAAATTTTTCAAAGTCCGATGCTTCAAACTGTCTAGCTTGTCCCACTAATTTAATACCCCGACGGGCGGCAGCTGCTTGCATTCGTCTATCAGGAGATGCCCCAATATGATAACTAGATGTTCCTGCAGAATCGCAAATGATCTGTTTTTCTAACCCTTTTTGTTGGATTAAATAGTTCATAATATTTTCTGCTGAAGGAGAACGACAAATGTTACCCAAGCAAACAAATAGTAACTGGTACGTCATAAATTTTCTAAATGATGGTTAAACTAGAGAATCAGTGAATTTACAGGGGAAGCCTTAAATATCTTTTGTGGATTCTTTACCCTATTCAATGCTAAGGTTTGACCAATAATTTTGTAAACCTATTTTTACAGAGGAACGATTTAATGCTGAAATTACCGAAAAAAAAGCGCTCTTACAGTTCTTATTACCAAAATTCTTACTACAAAAACGGCAAAACCTCTCCTAAGATATCTTTACTGGGAATTGTCATCGCTGTACCGGTTTTAATCATTCTCTCAGAGTTTTTAGCCCAAACTTACTTATCTATGACTGGAAAGGGAGAAACCAGTAGGGGGACTTCTCCCATAGCTGAAGCTTATAAGTTAGATTTTCGCACCGCCAATAATCAACCTATCGAGGGATTGAAAAACCAGGGTAGCTTAGTGGTGAAGCGCAGTTCAACAGCAGGTTATCAATTAGCTAGTCCCCAACAAAGCGAATTTTTCTCTATCAATGAACAGGGGTTACGGGATAATGATCCGGTTCCCGTAGCGAAACCGAAAAATGAGATTCGCATTTTTATCTTAGGTAGTTCTACGGCTTTTGGGCAGTTAAATCCTAACAACGATAGTACCATTAGTCATCAACTAGAAGCCCGTCTGCGACAACGGGTTCAACAACAAAAAAGTTCCCCTTCTACCTATCGACCAGATGTTTTTCCCTTTTTTGTTCCTTCACGACAAAAGTTAATGAAGTTACCTCCTAAAATTCGTGAGGGTAATTATCGGGTCATTAATGCAGCTGTTCCTGGTTATACTTCTGGTAATCAACTGTCTCAAATGGCTTTAAGAATTCTTCCTTATCAACCGGATTTGATTGTCGTTTTGGACGGTTATGGAGACTTGATGTTGCCTAGTAATTATGCACAAAGCGATGTTCCTCACATCGATGAATTTTTGGCTGATGCAAAGGGACATTTTAAGAATTCTTTGAATTTTTCGGCGGATCAATGGATTAATGACACAGGTTTAGTAAGAACTTATAATTCTTTTGCCAATCCCACAGAAAATGTCCCACAAAAAGTCGATACTAGTTTACCGATTAATATGGATGGTAAGGCTTTAAACTCTTATTTACCTGATAATAAAGATGAGTTACAACGTCGAGTTAATCGTTATCGGGAAAACTACAAACAATTAATTCAGATGTCTGCTAGGTTGAGAATTCCTGTTGTTTTGGCAGTTCAACCGGAGATTACTTCTCGTCCCATTGAAAAGCTTTCTCCTGACGAAAAGGCAATTTATGATCGCTTAGGAAAAGATTATTTAGAGAAGTTTCCTCCAGCTTATCAAAAGTTTGTTAAAGCGACTCAACAACTAGGACAAATATATCCTAAAAATGTTAAAGTTTTAAACTTTTATCAAAGTAATTCTAATTTCCCGACTCCTATGTTTACCGATACTGTTCATTTAAATGAAAAATCTAATACTGTTTTGGCAGAAACTTTGTACAATTCTATTACTTCCTGGGAGAAAATTCAGATCATTCCTCAACATTTCTATTTGAAAAACTAAGTTTAAAATGGGGAAAAGATTTACTATTTTCTCTACTTTTCCCTTATTCTTAATGCTAACTAGGGTTGTTTTTCATTTCTTTATGAGCAGAATAGACTCCTTGAACATTGTACCAATTGAGAAAAACTCGAGCAAGTTCTAGGGCTAATTGAGGTTTACCTTTATTAATTAACCATTGTAAAACAGGGGAAAGAGTCCGTTCATTTAATGTCCCACCTAACGACAAAATTCCCCATAATATGCGGTGCAGTAGGGTCATTTGGATCATCAAACGTACCTCAAAGGTGGGATGTTTTTGATAGAATAAAACACCCATTCTTCCCCGTTGAATTTCTTTATCAATTAAGTTAGGAATTTGTGCTAAATTAAATGGGGGATGCCAGTGATAGCCTGGTGCTTCGGGGCATTTAATTAGTTTTAATCCTAGCTCTTTCAGTCTAACTCCTAGTTCTAAATCTTCCCATCCGTACAGTTGAAATCTTGTATCGAATAGTCCTACCTTTTCTAACCATTTACGAGCGATCGCTACGTTTCCAGTGGCAAAATAAGCAGCAGAATAATCTGTTATTTTGTAGGGTTCAGATCTGGGATCATCGAAGTTACAAGTGTTAATTACTGCGCCGTAGGTAAATAGACGATCGTTGCCTAGTTTTTTCCTACCCTCAACCAAGGCGTTAGCATGGCTTTGCAAAAAGGTTTCTGTTACCACTAAATCGCTATCTATAAAGATAATTATATCACCTTTTGCTTTATTTACCCCCAAATTTCTAGCCGCCGCTGGACCAAGATGATCTTGAGAAAAACGAGAAACATGAGGAAAGTTATGCTTATTTTCTTCTAACCATTCTAGGGTTCCATCTGTTGATCCATCGTCAACTAAAACCACCTCATAACCACTAACTTTATCATCTTTTAATTCCTGTTTTTCTAAGGCTTTTAGGCATTTCTCTAAAATGGGTTTACGATTGTAAGTAGGAATGACAACACTTATGAACACAGCTTTAATAACGAGTAAATAACATAGAATAATTTACTATTAGTTTAGCGCATCTGTTGCAGAAGTTGACGAATGGTTTGAGCATCTTCTGCGGTGGGTAAAATGGATAAGTATAATTGTAGATCAACTGTGGCTTTTTCCCATTGTCGCAATTGATAATATAATAGACCTCGATCCCGTATTTCTAGAGGATGGTTGGGAAATAATTGCAACAATAATTCTATGATGCGCAACATTTTCGGATATTCTTGACGGTTGAGATAAATGTATTTTAGGTTTGTTAACATTCTGCCTAAAATTTGTTGATTACTTACAGGGGATAAAAAGTGATCTTCTAGGGTAATAGGTTGTTGATAAATTTCCTGTAGTTTTACCTCGCAATCTTCTTTAAATAAAATTTCTCCTTTATTAAAAACATCCACAAAAATCCCTACATCTTCAAACTGGGGACGAATAAGAAAATGACCTGGCATCCCGATACCAACCATAGGAAAATCAAGACGCTTTGCTATTTCTAAATAAACCACAGATAGGGTAATAGGGATGCCTGTTTTTTTATCAATTACTTCATTTAGATAGCTATTATCGGGATCGTAATAATTATTAGTATTACCTTGAAATCCTAATTTATCAAATAGAAATTTATTTATAGTCTCGATTACTTTTAAAGGATATAGTGGTGGATTTAATTCCTCTTTTATTCTCTGGGCAATTATATCTAAAGTTGTTAAATAGTCTTGGATTTCTAGTCTAGGATACTCGTATTTTGCGTAAATTAACGCTGCTTTTGCTAGATGAATTTGGGAATCGGGTTTATTAGTTTCTTGGGAAAAGGACTGCATACAAAATTAGTAGTTTCCTCGATGTTATCATATTTTTCTAGCTGTTAACATCTTCATCTATATAAAAACGATAAAATAAAAACTTATTTTCAAAATCGTGTTGATCATGGACATGATGAATAAATTTTTTATCAATTAATTGTTGACCTATACTTATTGCTTGTTCTGAAGAAATAGACAAATTCTTGGTCATCCAATCTACTAACTCACTACCAACAAAAGATTTTGGATATACTTTAAGAAGATAACGACGATCCTTAATTTCAATCCCATTATCCCCCCTGATTTTGTTAACAATCTCTTCTAAATTACTACTGGTTATTCCCTTACTTGTCTGTTCATATTTAATTAGTTGTACTTCATCACTTTCCCTCCAGATGATGAACCCTGTTATGTCCTCCAATAATAAATATTCTTTTTGTCCTTTGCTATCTAAAAACTTCTGTTTTCCGTAAGATTGAGCTTCTTTTTGTTGTTCTAAACTAAAAATTTTATCTTTAATAAATAGCTTATTTTTAAAAATCAAACCAGGTAAATATTCCGTTATATCTTGTTGCTGTTGCACTAAATTGCAATATCTTACTTGTTTATGATCCAAAATTTTCATCGGTCTTTCTCCTTATTTTTATCCTCAGTTTTTATTATAGTCTCCTCCTGATCCATATTTCCAAGAATCTAGCCAACGATGATAATAATATTGTTGCTGTGGGGATAAATTAGTTGTCAGAGGTTTCAACAATTTTCCAACAGGATATAGTCCACTATAGGCAGCTAAACTTAAATAGTGTATTGTCCAATCTAAAAGGGGTTGTACTCCTACTTGCGGCAAGATAGGAAATACTAAGCTAGGATTGACTAGAGGTAAGGTTTTCATCAAAGCAGGAAATTGGATTACATCTTGTAAAAAGGGTTTTAAAACTTCGTCCCCCAGTTGATCCATCACTTGAAAAACTCCACTCATTAAATCATTTATTTGGTTAGGAGAAACCTTTTGATTGATTTTAACACTCATGGTTTTTTGAAACAGCCAAGTTACGGAAATATTGGGTTGATATGGTTGTAACAAGGACAAGGAACTGTTATCTAAACTATCAACTTTTAATGCTTCATCTATACCTAAAGTTAAGCGTTTTAAATGACGAACCATAGATCCAAACCCACCAAAGCTAACAGGAGATTGACCACCGGCACTATCTCCAACGGGTAAGATTCTATCCCAAGGCATTTTCAAAGGACTATCTTGATAAGCAGGAAAAAACCCGAATAAAAACCGTTCAAACTTTAACTTGTCTAACTCTGTACCTTGATATTCTGGTAATAGTTTTAAATACTCTTCCATGAAGAATTCTAAACTAAAACGGTCAGGTTCAGCATCCACATAAGTAAATAAATAAGTTGTTCTTCCATCCCTTGCCGGAAACGCTTCCCAAAAGTATTGACATTGGTTTAAAATAGGTGTAAAAGAGGCAATTAAATCTCCTGTGTCGTTGTTAGCATAACCTTTGGCACAACTACCCACGACTAAACAAATACCATCGGGTTTGTCCCCTTTTCTTGCTTGTTGAACAATAGGAGAAAAATGCCCCATTCCATCAATAAGTAAACGGGATTTGATGACGGTTTTACCAGCACTCACTAACACCCCATTGTCATAGATTTTAGCTGAATTAAAGGGCGTATTCTCTAATAATTTTCCCCCTGCTTCTAGAAATTTTTGCTTTAGTGTCTCTAATAAAAAAACAGGGTCAACTCCAATATTTAAAACACCTTCAACCCACAGTTCATATCCTTTATGAAAACTTACTCTCCCTGGATTATATTCCGTTGCGATCGCTTTTTCTAATTCTTCTGTTGATAATAAACCAAGTTCCACAAAAGTATCCATTTCTTCACGAGAAATATTCCATTCTTGCTCTCTTCCTTTTAATTTTCCTTTCTCGATTAAAACAATATTGTATCCCCGTTTTTGTAGTGTGGTAGCAATTAAAATACCTAGAGTACCACCACAAATAATAATATCTGCATCAAAATCAGCCAAACTTTCCTTGGTTTGAGTAATGACGCTTGGATAGGTTAAATTTTCGTTGCGTAAAGCTTGCCAACGACTATCAGCATACTTTAATCCTTTAAGGGTATTTTCTGGCAAATAAGAAAGATTAGATTGTATATTCATTAATAAAATAGATAACTTTAATATATATTATTCTTAATTGTTCTTATTATATAGCGTTTCTCGGACTCATGAGGTACACCTAACTTCTGCCTCCTGCCCCCTGCCTTCTGCCTCAAAGAGATAACTTCTGTACCTCACAAGTATGGGAACTGCTATAAGAGCTATTTTACCAAGAGAATCTAAAAACCTCTCAGTTCTTAGTCAAGAAGGCTTTAACCTAAGCTGAGTCAAGTCCTTGTCCTCTCTACAATAAGCCGTCTGCCTCTTTCAGAAAATAAGATCGGTTTGAGAACAAGAGTTGGTATCAGAGTGGCGATCACAGATAAATTGGGACAGAAGCTCTTGGTTCAGCAAGGACCAAAAAAAGGGTGCATGAAGAATACACCCAAAACTCGCAATCATGGCTACAGACAAAAAGCTCTTTTAGCCAAAGACGAAGCTATTAGCGGTGACATCACTGGCAGTTACACCGAGTAATTTAGCTAACTCATCGTCTCCTAAACCAATGGAGGTATCAGCACCGTGTTGAGTCAGGGTTAAATCATCAAAACCGATACCTAAACCACTGATTCCTAACATATCCTCTTCCAGGTCAAAGTCGGTGATGGTATTAGCAGATTCAGGTATTTCACTAACAGCAATCCAGAATTGATCATCTCCTGCTCCACCGGTAACAGTGCTATCACCCCCTAACATGAAGAAGCGATCCTCTCCTGCTCCTGCTAATGCGCGGTCATTGCTACCAAGGATAAAGGTATCATCCCCTGACTGTCCGTAGAGACGGTTGTTACCTCCACCAGCAGAGGTATCAATTAAGTCATTGCCTGCTCCACCAAAAACTAGCTCATCACGGCCTTGAAAACTAGGGGTAACAGCGACCTCGAGGGTTTCCCCGTTAAGGCTCCCAAACACAGGGGTTAAGGATGACTCAGCAAATAACGAGTCCTGAATATTGGGATCATCGAGATTTACACCAGTTAAGATAGCTAAAACTTCATTTTCAAAGAGAATGTTGTTGCCCTGAAAAGTCAGCTCATCTTGGGTTAAGCCATCAACTAATTCTAAAAGGTCTACACTGGGCAAGAAGTCAGTAATCGTATCAGTTCCTTCACGAGGGGACAAAGCAAAAGTATCATTTCCAGCTCCACCAGAAAGAAAGTCATCTCCAGTTCCGCCATTTAGGAAGTCATCTCCTGAGCCCCCTTCTACAGTATCATCCCCAGCTCCTGCAAAAATAGTGTCATTACTGTCATTTAATCCTCCAATCTGTTCATCCGTTTCATCTCCGTTAAATTGCCCTGTAAGTAGCAGTGAATGAATTTGCTCAAGCCGCTGAGTTGCTTCGGCTTGGGTAATAACACCGCGAGCAAAGTCATAGATCAGCTTTGGGACTTCGTCATAGCTTACAGGTTTTGAGAAAGCGACAGCATCAGGTAAAGCAGAAATATCGTCTAATGCTTCACCTTCCCTCTCAATAACCGTCTCAAGGACTTGTAGATGCTCGACAATGAACTGGCTCAGGACATCAATGGCTTCAACTTGTGTGTTTGTATCGAGTAAGCCATCGCTAAGCTCATCGATAGCTGCCATAATGAATGGATCGATGACAGATCTAAAACTATTGAAGTTTTCCAAATCAGCCGCATCTTCGAGTTGCTGAGTTGTTAAAGCGACCACTTCAATAGCAGCATCATAGACATCCTTTTCAAAAGTTCCTGTTAGCCCTCGCAAGAACTGAGTTACTAAATTCAGTTCGCTCGTTATCTTGGTGTGATGGAGATAAACCGAGCTTGCCCTTTCGTCCCCTTCATTCAAACCATTCACCACATGGAAATCATCTAGAGCTACTTCAGGAGCAGTTTCAAATACAGCTTCCACTTCTAATTCAGCTGTTTCCGAGTCGATTCCCAGTTCAATTAGCTTTTGTTTGAGGGTGGTCAAAGGAGTGACAGCGGCTCCTTGAGGTGAGCCAATATAAGGAACATTCACAGGCTGCCCACTAGAAGCCTCAATGCCACCAATGGCAATGATGCGTCCTTCATGGTCTTCAATGGTACCACTACTATCCCCATCAAAAATTCTTAGAGGAATATCTAAGAAATAGCTACCATCAGCATTGGTGATCGTGGAGGGTTCCCCAGAGTCGAGTTCACCATTGAAGTTAGCATCAAAGAAGACAGTAGCATCCTGAATTAGACCCTGGGAAACAGTACCACTACTGTCCCCCCCTATCTCAAACTCAAAGATGGTGAACTCAGCAAGACGTTGATCATAAACCGTCTTCATAATCTTAAAGAAGCCCAGATTTAAACCAACTTTAACGATGATTTCGAGGAAAGCATCCAAGGAACCAGAGAAATCAAAGAGTTCTAAGGGGTTAGCAATGCGCTCAACAATTTCGGATACCCGCAACTTACCATCGCTGAGACCTTGATTTTCTCCTCCATCTACCACATCTAGACCTACAATGCCTTCAATACCACCCTGGGCAGTAATGCTGGCAATCACGGCATTGACATCAACTCCGGCCGTAATGGTGGCATCAAATGTCAGTTCATCTACATCATCCCCAGCATCATCTACATCACTTAGGTAAAAGCCATCCGCTAGGAGATAGGAGTCTTCGAGATCATAATCATTAGTCGCCCATTCAGAGAGACCGAAAGTATCAAAGCCGACTTCTAAATCAGAGGTTAAGCTAAAACCTCCACCAAAAGCACCGTTAATTCCCGCAAAGATGGGGAAACTCCTAGAAAAGTCGAAGGACAAATCCAGTTCCGGAATATCATAAGTAATCAGGTCTACATCTTGTCCGAAGAGGAGATTTATAGCTGTAAAGGGGTCTTCAAGTAAGGGTAATCCAATTCCCAACTCATCAATCTTGTCAAATAGTTCGCTAAACCTCCCGCTTATACTCTTGGCTTGTTCTTCCCCATCTTTGTTCAGGCTAGTGTTGCTACTATCTGCATTGGTTTCTGGATCTGCACTTTCGGAGACTTCGTTGTCTTCATCAGCGACATTAAACTCGAAGGCATAGTCGCCGAAGTCAAGGGTAATTCCTTCTTCGAATCCTTCAATCAGCTCGACAATTTCGATAAGTGTTTCAACAGCATTGAAGAATTCCTCATACTTGAAGGAGTTACCGCCCTGAGAAAGGGTATCTGCCAAGAAGATGGCAACATCGAGGATGGTATCTCCTCCAAAAAGTCCAGAAAGACCGATTGAATCAATAAGATCAATTTTTGTGGTCAAAGCATCAACAACATCAGAGATACCAGTTTCATCGAGTAAGTCGTTCACCTCGGTCACTAAAGGGCCTAAGAGGTGGTTAACGAAGCCCCCAGCATCTAGTGTGATGTTATTGAACGCGATGTTGAATTCGCTATCAGCGATGGTCGAAGTTTCTTCCCCATTTGCAGCATTAAACAGTGGCAATTCTGACTCTAAATCGAAGGTAAGCTGTGGGAAAGAGGTGCTACCGTCAAAGGTGGTGGCGACGGCAAAGTCGAGATTTGCAGTCCCGTCTAAACCGTAAGTGATGAAGTCGAAGATGTTGGTTTTATCCGAGCGAAGATCTGTTAAGTCGCCAATAGTGAGGATTTTTGTCTCATCCTCATCTCCATCCTCAGATTCGTCGTTGGGGTTCTGCAAACCGGCATTAACCGTGACCTCAATGCCTGTCCCACTGTCTAAATTGCCACTGTCAGTTCCATTATCAAACTCAACTTGAAGGAAGGCGATTTCGCCAGTTGCAGCAAAAGCGGTGCTGTCATCGCTGCCATCACTAAGCGTCAGAGAGGCACTCGCCTGGAGATTTGTCCGGCTGATCGTATCTTCCTCGTCATCACCGACACCGTTACTATCGTCTTCGAGGGTATCATCTCCTCCATCGTCTTCCGTGGATACGGGCGTAATGTCGAGATAGAAGCCATCCTCAAGGCTAACGCCGAACCCGAGATTTGCTTCATAACTTAACGCAAAATCTAGAGACCCTTCAGTGTCAATGCCCAGCCCTAATGCCGGCAAACCCAGGTCCGCATCTAGGGCTATGGATTCCATTAGCTCGTCGCTGTAGCTGACCAAAAAGGCGATGTTGGTCGCTTCGAGGCTTGTAATCTCAACCGTCAGATTGTCTACCCCGATATCTTCTGCAAGGACAGTATTGAATGTCTCCGTTAGAGAATCAGCGGTGACGTATTCGAGGTTGCCAACTTCAGTAACAAGGTCGTTCAAGAAGTCTTCAATGGGCTGGAAAACAGAGAGGCTACCCACGATGGGGAGGGAGAGGTTATCGAGGGTGTCCTGAATGGAGAGGAAGCCTTCGATCAAAGCATCCTGGGTTTCTGCATTATCAAACGCGCGATCGATGATGTTGATACCTTGGGTCGGCAGTTGGAGCCCGTTGTAATTGGAGTCCGTGCTGGACGCAGAATATTCCAGAATGCTGGTATGAAAATCTCCCGTTTCGACCACGCTATCGTCCACACCGACAACGGTAACCGGTTGTAGTTCGAACCAATTATCAGAGGTAAAGGTCAATGCAAAGGTTTCCGTAATGCTGCCCGAGCCGTCGTCGAAGCCGACAGCAACGTCGGTGAAGGTATAAGTTGCAGTCGTGCCTGTGCTAATGCCGGTGCCTGCCGAAATGATATTTAGCACCACAGTAGCTTCGTCAGAACCAGCTACCGAGTCAACAAGAAAATCGGTAGCGACGCTGGCTGTAGTGCCATCACTGAAGGTAATCATATTTGCAGAATCTAAGGTCAGTGCCGAGATGCCAGCGTCATTCACACGCAAACTTATTTGATTTGTGCTGCTGTCATAACTCAGAACTTCTAGGATCACGTCAGTGCTGTTCCCTGTGCTGGCATCTAGCGTGATAGTGACATCAGCCTCAGGCTGGCTGAGCAGCGACACAAAGAACTCACTGCCGGTGGGGTCTCCCTCCACGACGGTTGGAGTCCCCCCAATCTCAATGATGCGAACACCGGGCTTGTCGTTGTCCTGAATAATTAGGCTGCTAGAAGAAGCATTGCCAATGGTGTAAAGCTCGCCACTAGTCAGGGTAACGGTCACGCTTTCGCCTTGAAGCGTTGTGGTGTTACCGCTCTTCAGGGTTAAGGTGTCGCTCAGGCCGTCATCCAGTTCGACCGTAACCGAGGTGCTGCCCTGGTTACTCACCAGAATATTCTCAGACGTTACGGTGACTGTGCGATCGCCAAAGCTCAGTTCAGTGCCAGCCGGCAGCGGCACGGATTGGAAAACCGCTTCACTGGAACCTGGCGTGCCGCTAATATCTGCAAGCTGAACTGTGGTGGCACTATCGCTGCTGATGACGGCACCGGCTGCGACGGTGGCGGTTGCACCACCGGCAAAGGTCAGTAAGGTTCCTGGGCTGAGGGAGGTGGTAAGTCCAGAGCTGTCATTGAGAGTCAGCTCGATCGTACCGGCAGAGGCGCTATAACCACTACCGATGAAGGGACTGACGTTAATGCTTAGCCCGATTTCTTGGCTTTGCCCAGGCAGGATGTCTTCGTTAACAACAAACGCTTCATCACTTGCTGATGTCAAAGAGACAAGCGTTTGAGGGGCATTTTGGATTTCGGTTAAAACAAGATTCGGGTTAGCACCCTGCACAAAGAAGTTGAAGTTGGTAACGCCCGCTTCCTGGACCGCCGAACCAATATTCAAGGTTTGTAAGGTGCTTGCAGGATTGGACTGAACCTGATTGGCGAGGACCCTCCCGGTATCTAAGTCATAGTTGAAGATAAAGTCATTCCGAGTCAGTTGGGTCGCCAAATCGTAAGGCGTAGACAGCAGCTCCGTCCCATTGAGCAGAACCTGCATCTCCCAGGCTGTCAGCTCGTTGGTAATGCCGTCCCCAACAGTATTGTTACTCCCACGTCCTGAGATAATGCGATCGCCATTGAGGTCAGTCCCCGCAAACCCCAGCACCACTTGATAGCCGTTGCTACCAGTCCAAGTCCCGACAAGGCTGCCGTCAGCGGCGAAGCTTAAATCGATGCCCTCAGTTTTGAAGTCGTCGATGGGGAAGGCAATGAGCGGGCTACGGGTCTGCCCTGGTGCGATCCGAGCTACCCCCGAAATCGGTTGGACATCTGCTGTCTCTGTGCTGCCGATCGCATCTGCGGTTCCGCCAATAGTGTAGTTGACTTCGATGCCAGTACTGGTGCCGTTGGAGCCATTGGGGGCAGGAGTATCAAGAATAACAGCAAAATAACCGGGGGAATTGGCTTCGTTCGCACCCGCAATGGTTTGTACTGAAGCAACGGGGAGGTCGTCGTCTTCAATAAACACCTCTACCGCAAACTCATCGATGGTGGGATCAGTAGCAATGATAGCTTCGTCACTTGCTAATGTGAACGAAATGGCACTTTGAGGCGCATTCTCAATTTGGGTTAAAACGAGGTTTGGGTTGGCTCCCTGAACGAAAAAATTGTAGTTAGTGACCCCACTTTCCTGAACGGCTGAGCCGATGTTCAAGGTTTGTAAGCTGCTTGCAGGATTTGACTGTACTTGGTTGGCGAGGATTCGCCCGCTGCTTAGATCGTAGTTGAACACAAAGTCATTCCGAGTCAACTGAGCTTCCAAATCGTAAGGTATGTCAAGCAGTCTCACATCATCTTGCAGCACCTGCATCTGCCACGCTGTCAGCTCGTTGGCAATGCCGTCCCCAACTGTGCTGTTGGTGCCTCTACCGGAAATGATGCCATCTCCGTTTAAGTCTTCCCCTGCGAAACCGAGCAGAACTTGATAGCCATTACTACCTGTCCAGAGACCCGTCGTCAGCCCGAGAAGGTTGTAAGTACTGTCTTCGCTGCTGACGCTAAAAGTAATAGAGCTGCTGTGGTTAAACTCCACCTCCGCATCATCCACGGCGCTCACTTCAACAGTTTGCGGGGTATTCCAGTTAGTGGCATCAAAAGTCAGTGTCAGCGGCTCACCAATCAATTCCCCTGTGAGCTGAATTTCGTTGTCTGCGGGAGTAAGCGTAATAAAGACTTCGTCAGTGGGCTGACTGTCCAACACGACACTGTAGAAATTATTGACCACACTACCTTCACCCAGCGCGTCGCCATTGGCCTCGATGGAAATGCCGGCCGTGTCATTATCTAAATTGATAACTGAAATATCTGTTGCCAGGTTTTCCTCAAAGGTCGCCGTTGAATCGGCCGTCACGGAGACATTACTGTTATCTAGACTGGCATTAACTGTTTTGGCGTTAGTGTTGCGGAGCGTGGTGGCTTCGCTGAGGGTGAGAACGGCCCCATTCCCAAAGGTTAAAACGGTATTCGCTGGCAGTGCCGAGCTAATCGCGTCGTCTAGCTGCAGGGTGACGATTCCAGTGGCTGGATCATAAGCCTCCGTAACCAAAATCGAACCGTCTGTGGTCGCCGTGTTCGCAGCTAGCACCGTGATATCTTCGTCGAGAGAGATCGCAACCTCCGTTGTAGACTCGCTACTCAAGGTGGTTGCATTGGCGACTGTGGCTGTAGTGCCATCACTGAAGATCAACTGTGTCCCGGCCGCCAAAGTGGTACTGAGGCTGACGTCGGTCAGTTCGAGACCAAGGGTACCTGCCGTGGCATTGTAAGCACTAGCGACCTGAACTGCTCCAGCATCCACTGTGACGCCATAATCGCTTTCGATTGAGAGTGCAATATTTTCTGCGATCGCACCTGCCCCCAACGCTGCCCTAGCGACGCTGACACTGAGCGCCTGATCTGTGCTGTTGCTGACGACGGTGGTGCTATCAACCGTTACAACGGTGCCATCGCTGAAGTTTAGCTCTGTTCCTTCAGGGACATTGGTTTCAGCGATACTGATGTCATCAATTACTACTGTGACCGCCCCACTGCTACCGCTAGAGGCAATTAGGGGAATAGAATCGTCGTTGTAAAAGCTGTCGGCACTGCTGACAGACGTCAGGATGTCAAAGGCAATATTTCCATCATCGACACTATCATTCTGTCCAGAGACCGTGACGGTTTGGGCGGTATCCCAATTAACCTCGGTAAAGACCAAGGTGACGGCTTCATCGGCTTCTCCCGAATAGAATCCTGTGGCACCGGTTGCGATCGCAGAGCCTTGAGTTAGGACAACCGAGACCTCAGCACCTCCGTCGGAATTGTAAATGGTTGTCTCGGTGGAAACAGTCGCCGAGATTTCCCCATCGCCAAACTCAAGAACAGTACCCGCAGCCAGGGTTTGACTAAAAATACCGGAGTTATCTATTCGGATGCCAACCAGTCCGGTCGCCGCATCGTAGGCTTCCGTGACTTCAATATCCACTGCCGTTGATAGTAGACCCTCAGAAATATCGTTGGTGCCGAGTCGGACTACTACCGGTGCTTGCGGCTGCGTATCTAAAACCACTGAAAAACTGGCGGGGGTCCCATCTTCAGATGTGGTCAGAGCGGTGCTGCTGATGGTGACTCCGGCAACATCATCATCGACGATAGTCAAGGTTTGGGTGATGCCACTGGTGCCAAAGTTATTGGTGGTGGTGGTTTCATTGATTGAAATGGTCTCAATGGAGCTTTCATCACTAAGGGTAATGTTGACTGATGTACCACTATTGCTAGTCAAAGCGGTATCCGCATCAACGGTGACTGAAGCACCCCCGCTAAATACCAGTTCCGTACCAGCCTGGAGAGTCAAATTGGTCAACGTAGTTTCGTCGATGGCCAAGCCCACTGTGCCACTGTCGCTATCAAAAGCACTGGTCACTATCAGCCCCGCACTCAGGCGGTAGCCGTCTTGACTGTAGGTGGTGGTGTCCCCCACTATCACGCCACTAGTCACCTCCCCACTAACTTCTTCCGATTCACTAGGGGAGGAAAACTCAATATTACTTCCTAGATCAGTGGTAAAAGTAGCTCCATCCTCGAAGCTCAGTACAGTCCCAGCGGGGAGAACAAAGGGTCGGAAGTCGTCATTATCAAGGGTACTGGTGGTTTCATCTGCTAATATCTCATTAATGGTGCTTCCCTCTCTGAGGGTCACTAAGACTTGAGTACCTTCACTATTGTTGAGGGTTGTGTCTCCATCGACGGTAACCACCGCTCCACCGCTGAAGGTTAGCTCAGTATCTGCTTCTAGGATGAGACTATTAACAGCTGCGTCAGCCACAACTAGCTCCACAATTCCAGTTGTGTTGTCGTAAGATGTAACAACTTGTAGTGCCACGTCTTCAGTATCATACTTGATATCTAAAGTTGTACCCCCAATCGTCGTTTCAACACCATCGACTATCAGAGGGACTTCTAACCCTGGTTTGTCGAAGAGGGTAAAAGTAATCTTCTCATCTCCTTCCTGGATCTGATCCGCAATAGGAGTAATCTCAATCCCTCTGACAGAGGTTTCTCCAGCTGCAATAGAAATCTCGTTGAAGGCTGCATTTTCATAGTAGAAAATATTCCCAGCCGCCGTCCCCAGAAAGGCATCCACATCCCCATCGTTATCGATATCGGTCAGTTCAGGTTTCCCCGCCTTCAGGGAACTCCCCACCGCGTCTCCTAAAGTCGTATCAGCACTTTCTACAAAATCTGGTACAGATGGCGTTCCTATATTTTGGTAGTAAGTTGAAGTCCCAGTGGCATTGATAACAAACAGATCCAGGTCTTCATCCCCGTCAAAGTCCCCAAAATCGAAAGCAGTATCCCCAGTCACGGATATCCCGCTCAGTGGGTTCCTACTATCATCCTGTAATTCAAAGCTCAATGCGGAGAAGTCGTCCCCCGTCATTACCTCGTAATAAAGAATTTCTCCTGAGGAGTTATCTCCAACAAATATGAAGGCTTCTAAGTTTCCGTCCCCATCGATATCTACTAGGTTGGGATAGATTTGCAGTGGTACCTCCACCTCTAAACCGCTGAGTGCCACGGAAGCATTATTATCAATTTGGAAAAAGAAATCGAAGCTGCCTGGATCTGAATCCTCTCCTGTTATATTTTTTAGAACAGCCAGACGTGGTGCTCTTAGAGACGTAGCATCACCGATAATGGCATCTAAGTCATCGTCCCCATCAAGATCAGCAAAACTCAGGACCGAAGAATTAATCGATAGTAACGAATCCAACTGGCTAAGATTGGTGGTTTTTCTAGCACTCGAAGAGTCAAATTCTGGGTTATTTGGTGTTCCTTCATTTTCAAAGAAATAGACTTCTTCATCTGTCTCTACAAAGGCATCTTGGTCTCCATCGCCGTCTATGTCTACTAGGGTTGGCGCACTATAAATGGTTCCACCACCATCAATGACTTCAGTTGCCTCGAAGAGCGGATTATTTGCTTCTGTCAGTTCAACAAATGCCGCAATGGGCAGAAAATCTTCTCCAGATATTGCTGTGCCACCATTAATTCCATATCTAACTTCAATATCGTTAAGAGGAGCTTCTGTTAGGGAAATCCCAAGCTCAAACGAATCGCCACTATCCTCGGTTAAGCTAGTGACATTACCAATTATTTGGGAACTGGCAATAATGTCTTCACTACTCGTAGATGGCAAGGAATCATTCTCTGTATCGCTATCAATGTCCTGATTCGTTACAGAAAGAAGAGTGCTTTCATCCCCGCCAATATAAGCTGAGGTGTTGTTATCGCTGTCTGTAGCAATATCTAGGGAGTAGGTTATGTTCCCATCAACGATCCCGTCTTCTACCCCAGTTATGATCACAGTTTGATAGACATCCCAGTTATCACTGGTAAAAGATAGGCTATTAGTGGAAAGGGTTCCTTCCGCCTCGTCAGCAGCCAAGCTTAAGCTAACTGTTTCGTTGCTTTCTGGCTGACTGGTAAGTCGTACAGCAAAGCTTGTAGATTCCCCTTCCGTTGTCACCAGAGCAGTTATCGGGGTGTAGATAATCGTTTCTGTTGGGGCATCAACGATGAACTCACTACTACCTAAATTGCTAGTAGCAACCGAGGTAATTGTTGCTTCTCCATCAGCAATACGGCTCAGAACGATCTCATCAGGACTAGTTTGACTTGTGAGTTGCCATAGTTCGCCACTGGATTGATCTTCACGAGCCAAGCCCACATTTAAACCATAAAGCCCATTGGTAACTGAGAATTCCTCTGCACCCCCATTGGCTAAAATTTGCTGGTTCTCAAAATCTATATTGAGATTGAAGTTATTAAAGCCTCTTAGCTGACTAATGCTGTAGCTGGCAATGGCTACGCCCATCGGGTCAAGCACTGTCATGGTGGCACTCAAAATTTCGTTTTCAATCTCATCAATAGCATTACTGGTTCCCCGTCCAGATATAATGCCATCTTCATTAGCATCACCTGTTGTTGTGATGTCGCTAAGTATCACTTCATAAGAGCCATCTGCTGAATCTCCAATCCAGGTTGCTGCGCTAATGTTGGTTTGAGTTGTAAAACGGGCGGTTTCTATTCCTGCGGTATCGTTATCGAGTAAATTTTACGAGCTAGTGGTGGAACCCTCCACAAGCTCGTAAAATAAATCGCTTACGTTGGTGCTTGCTCCAACGAGCGTGCCATCATTCCCATTACCTGTGATGTCAGTGGCAGTCCCATCATTGAAATTTAGGTACGTAGTTAGTCCCGTTTCGGTCCCTGTTAATGGGCTAAGATACGTCTCTTGAATTTCGGATTGGCTGCGGGCAATATTCCAAATGCGCACCTCATCCATTGACCCCTGGAAATCAGCATCAACTGCCCAGTTGCTCCGACCTAGAAACTGATTACTTCTGGTTATAGTTTGAGGGATATTGATGACCCCTGATGCTTTGAGTTCGCCGTTCCAATAAATAGCGGCGTTTCCAGATTCGTCAACGGTAGCAGCTACATGAACCCATTCGTTTTCGGGGAAGATGTCATCAGTCAGTATTTGTTGGTCTCCGGAGTTCCCATTTCTGATATTCCATGCCATTCGCCCTGTTGTGGTTTGCCACCCCAATAGAATATTGTCTTGATTTTGACCATTACCAAAGTCAAATACCCTCGCCCAAGACCGAGTAACATCTTCGTTGTAGACCCATGCCTCGAAGGTCATTGCACCACCCATTGCGCTGGCCGGTAATGATACATAATCGCCATTCCCATCAAAAGATGCGGATTGGTTGCCGCCTAAAGTCACTTCAACTTTTCGAGTCCCTTGGGCCACATTGTCATCTATGGCCACAATACCAATTTGAGCGTTGGATGCACCTTCTCCAATCGTTACCGTTCCCACAGTCGTGCTATCTAGGGTGCTCGCACTGGTAACAATCGTGTAGTCAGTCCCGATCGTCGCATCCTCACTGGAGATGCTAAATGGAATAGTCAGCCCTCCTTCAGGAGCGGGACTCGACAAACTGATATTGAATAGACCCGGCGCATCTTGTCCCTCTGTTGCCTCTTGAGTAGTTGTGACACCCACTTCTATCGGTGGGGGTAATTGAACTGATGCACTGCCTTCTGTGACTTTCAGCTTGACAACCTCTTCCCTATCCACCAAACTGAAGTCTTGGGAAAGTCCGCTGTAGTTACTGTCACTGCTGCTGGTTGTGACCAGGAGATCCAAGCTGGTTGTTTCCCCCAGATCTGAAACTGTAACGGTTCGGGCGACATCCCAATTCGCAGCGGTGAAGGTGAGGCTCTCAGTGCTTCCCGTTCCCTCACTGAGGCTTAAGTTTACTGTGACATTCGCGGTTGGCTCGCTCGTGAGTTGGACCTGAAAACTCCACTCGCCCTCAATAATGGCTATTTCTGAACTGTTCCCTTCCTGAAGGGTGTCATTAAAAGCATCTGCGATCGCAAGCCCTGGAATGTAAGCAGAGCTATCGATAATAGTAATCGTCGGTGCTTGGTCAACAAGAACTGCGCTGTCTTCAAAGGTGACGTTATCTGGATCGATCAGAGTGCCAACAGTGCTTCCGGTAACCTCCCGAACTGTCGAGCCGTCAACAGTACTGGTGTTAAGCGTATAGTAAGCTTCTAGCCCATTTTCGGAGCCAGAGAGGCTTGTGTTGAAGGTTGCTTGAATTTCTGATTGACTTCGGGCTGTACTCCAAAAGCGAAACTCATCAAGGGAGCCGATAAATGGGGGTCCGTTGAATGTCGGATCGAAGCCAATATAAAATTGGTTGAGATTTCTGATACGCCCCACGCTACCGCTTGAGGTTGCATCGAGTGCGCCATCAATGTACAAGGATAGACTAGCACCGTCATAAACAGCGGCAACATGGTGCCATTCGCCATCGTTGATAAGAGTAGAGCTACTGACGTTAACAACTCTGCCAGCTATGAAAAAGACTGACCCCTCGCCGACGCCTACGGCATGATTAGGCCCGCCAGAAATTATACCTCCGTCATCTTCCCCCATCCCAATTTTCACCCAAGTTTCCACTGTAAACGGGTCGCTTGGAGCAAGTACCGGTGCTGTATCGGTCTGAATATAGCTCGAACCGCTAAGTGCGATCGCCTGATTAAAGCCAACTACCTGAAACTGTTCATTTCCTTCTACAACTGCGTCGGGTAGAGCGGTGAAATAGATCCGGGCACTGTTGCTACCAGTGGGAATAAAAACAGAGTTGGTTGGGGGATTCCCGTCCGTAGTGCTGATGTCGAGCTGCGAAGCATAAAAGTCTGTGCCTTGGGTTGCGGAGGCATTCTGGATAACATAGTCAATAATTGCTCCCGGCGTACTCGTTACTGGCGTATCCAAAACCAGATCGACATACCCGACAAACGAAAGGCTGTTCTCAAACTCTGTATTGATTAAGGTTCCGTTGTTTCCGTTACTAGTTAGATCAATGGCGGACTCGTCTTCAAAGGGATAGTAGCCCACTAGGTTACTTTCATTGCCAGACAGGGTGGCGTATAGTGTCTGCTGAATTTCTGATTGGCTGCGCGCCCGATCCCAGATCCGCAGCTCGTCCACATCCCCTGCAAAATAGAGAATGTTGTTGCCTCGCCGTCCAACATTAAGGGCACTGCCATTCACTGTACTGCCTGTAGTTGTGTCGGTAGCTGTCGCTTCCAGTTCACCGTCGATGTAAAGCGAAAGGAGTTCGCCTTCTTTGACAAAGGCTATATGGTGAAACTCGGTATCATTAAGGCCTGTGGTCGAGCTGACGGAAGCAAAATTCGAACCATCAAAGCGTGCTGCCGCAATCTGCCCTGTTTCTCTGATATAACGAATAACAAACGGATAACCCCCACTGCCACTCCATTTTTCCAAAATGGCGACATCTGGAGTGCGGGTATCAGGCTGTAGCTCATCTGCTCGAACCCAAGTTTCTACCGTGAAGTCGTCATTGGCACCAAAGTTGATCAGCTCACTGTCTGGAATGGCAACATAGGAATTTATGCCATTGAGTGAAACAGCGTCACCCAAATCGACTGGAACCTCGAAAATATAGCAATCAGGAATGAGGTGTGAGAAAATGAAAGAATAGTAAATCTAGACT